>JAJAZN010000213.1 GCA_026785685.1 Thermoleophilia bacterium | reverse complement strand
GGGCAGACGTGGGGGATTCCGATCCCGTGGGACACCGATTCGGTCGCCTACGTGTGGGCCGACGCGCTCGTCAACTATGTCAGCGCGCTGACGTACGCCCGCCCCGGTGAGGATCTCGTCCAGACGTTCTGGCCGGAGGTGCGGCACCTGCTGGCGAAGGACATCCTGCGCTTCCATTGCGTCTACTGGCCCGCGCTTCTGCTCGGGGCAGGATACGAGCCGCCGCGCCAGCTGTTCGTCCACGGCTATCTCCTGCTCGACGACCGGAAGATCTCCAAGTCGCTTGGGAACGTCGTTGACCCGCTCGACCTGATCGACGTCTATGGCGTCGACCCGGTTCGCTTCTGGTGCGCCCGAGCTGTCTCGTTCGGCCAGGACGGCGCCGCGTCGATTCTCGGGATTCACGAGCGGTACGAGCGTGAGCTCGGGAACGACCTTGGCAATTTGCTCTCACGAACGACTGCGATGGTGGCGCGTTATCGAGACGGAACGCTGTCGGCCGTGCCGTCGGAGGACGGCGTTATCGCGAACGCCATCGGGCCGCTCGCAGGTGACGTCGCATCGCGCCTCGACGAGTTCGACATCACGGGAGCGCTCGAGCGGATCTGGGAGGTTGTGCGCATCCTCAATCGCGAGGTCGAGGTCAATGCGCCCTGGAAACTTGCCAAGGATCCGCTTCGCGCTGACGACCTCGACCGTGTGCTCTACGACCTGGTCGATGGCCTTCGGGCCGTCGCCGTTGCCCTGGCCGCCTACGTTCCGACGACGGCGGATGCGATTCTCGAAGCGCTCGGGCAACCCGCCGAGGTCGAATGGTCGAACGTGGCCTACGGGCTCACCGAGGAGACGCGCGGCATCGCGGCGGCGGCCCCGCTGTTCCCTCGGCTCGACGCGCCCGTGGAGTAGCGAGCGCCCGGTGATCGACACGCACGCGCATCTCGACGTATGCAATGAACCCACCGCGTTCCTCGTCGAGCGAGCGCGGGCGGTTGGGGTGTCGCGGATCGTGTCGATCGGGACGGGGATCGCCTCGAGTCGTGCGGCTCTGACGATCGCACATGCCGAGGAGGGCGTCGTCGCGGCGATCGGTATCGACCCGCATCAGGCCGGCGAGCCGGACGCCGATCGTCTTACCGAACTCATCGAGTTGCTCGCGGATCCGGCCGTCGTCGCGGTCGGCGAGATCGGCCTCGACTACTTTCATGACCGAGCCCCCCGGGAAGTTCAGCGCGCGCTCTTCGACCGACAGCTCGAGGTTGCCTCGGCGGCCGGGCTGCCGGTAGTGATCCACACGCGCGACGCCGATCTGGACACTGCGGCAGCGCTCGAGTCGTTCGCCGGCAGGGTCATCCTTCACTGTTTCTCGGCCCCGGGTCTTCTCGAGACTGCGGCCGAGCGCGGGTACTACGTATCGTTTGCCGGGAACGTGACGTACCCGAAGGCGACCTCCCTGCGAGACGCCGCGGCAGTCGTTCCGGCGGATCGGATCCTCGCGGAGACCGATAGCCCCTATCTCGCCCCGCAGCCGCTCCGCGGAAAGCGAAACGAGCCGGCCAACGTGCTCCATACGCTCGCCGTCCTCGCCGAAACGCGGGGTGTCTCTGTCGCGACGCTCGAGGCACAGATCGACGGCAACGCGAACGTGGCGTTCGGTCTGTCCCTTCCGTGAGCGCTCCGCCTCCCCGGAAGTCGCTCGGCCAGCATTTCCTCGTCGACGACAACATCCTCGGCGTCATCGCCCGACTTGCCGAGCTCGACGAGGTTGACGTCGCACTCGAGATCGGCCCGGGTCTCGGGGTCTTGACGAACATGCTGTCCGCCCGCTGCAAACACGTCCACGCGATCGAGCTCGACAACCGCCTCGAGTCGCACCTCCGAGAGATCGCATCTGCTCCGAACGTGTCCGTGACCTGGGGGGACGCCCTGAAGCTCGATCTCTCGGGTCTCGATCCTGCACCGACGAAGCTCGTCGCCAACCTGCCCTACAACGTCGCAACGCCGATCGTGGCGGAGAGCCTCGATCGGCTACCCACGATCGACCTCTGGTGCGTAATGGTGCAACGCGAGGTCGCCGATCGCTTCTTCGCCGTTCCCTCGACGAAGGCATACGGGGCGGTCTCCGTGCTGATCCAGCTCGCATCGGTGCGAACCGGATTTCACCCGGTTTCGAGGACGGTCTTCCGGCCGCCGCCCAACGTGGACTCGGCGCTCGTTGCTTTCCGTCGGATCGCACTTCCCGACGACTTCGCCGGGGTACGCCGCGTCGTCGAGGGAGCCTTCGCGCATCGGCGGAAGACGCTCGCGAACTCGCTCCAGCTCGCGGACGTCGCGTCGCGCGAGGCGGCAGTGGCAGCCCTTGACTCCCTTGGGATCGATGCCTCCGTTCGCGCCGAGGCGCTCGAGCCCCCGGTATTCGTCGAACTTGCTCGGAGGCTTGCATGACGACTCGTCTGGCGCATGCCAAGATCAACCTCGCGCTCGTTGTCGGGCCGGTTTCGGAAGCGGGGAAGCACGAGGTCGTGACCGTCTTGCAGCGCGTCGCGCTTGCAGACACGATCGAGCTCTCGGTCGGGACGGGGCTGATGGTTGAGGGCTTCGCCGATGACACGATCGTGACGAGAGCGCTCACGAGGCTCGCGACTGAAGCGAGCGTCGAACCACATTGGGTCGTTCGGATCACAAAGGAGATCCCGGTTTGTGCAGGGCTCGGTGGAGGAAGCTCGGATGCGGCGACCGCTCTCCAGCTGGCGAACGACTCCCTGGCGTCGCCGCTCTCGCTCGAACGGCTCTCGGCGATCGCGGCGGAGATCGGAGCCGATGTGGCGTTCTTCCTCCACGACGGTCCGCAGCTCGGCACGGGTGACGGATCACAACTCACCCCGCTCGAGCTTCCCGACGGTTTCATCGTCGTTCTCGTTGTTCCTGACGACGTGCACAAGGAATCCACCGCGAACGTTTACGCGGCGTTCGACGAGCGTGGAGGTGCGGTGGGGTTTGGCGAGCGCCGTGCCGCGCTCAATGCCGCGCTCGCGCACACACGAGCGACGAATGATCTTGCAGCTCTCCCGCTGAACGACCTAGCGACTTCACCGCTTGCGGGCCTGCTCCGGAACACCGGGGCGATCCGGGCTGACGTCAGCGGTGCAGGGCCGTGCGTGTACGGCGTCTTCGCTGATTCGGCCCTCGCGTCCGCGGCGAGCCGTGAGCTTCTACGGTTCGGGCGCACCTGGGTGACCACGGCCATCAGGTAGAGCCGGGAGCTGCGTCCCTCGAGCCTGGGTGCGACTACCCTAGAGCCATGTCCTACGTTGTCGTGGAACACGGCGAGGGTCCGTTCTCGCGCGGTCTCCGCCGACGCCGATTCATCGCCGCGGGCGTCATCGCGGGAGTCGAGGCGGTCCTCGTTCTTGCCGATCTCATCCCGTGGTGGGCTGCGGTCCTGACGGCGATTGCCGCCGTGGCGATCTACGTCGGTTGGGCGCGCGAGCACACGAATCCGATCGTCCGTTCCGTTGCGTGGGTTCTCGGCGCTTCGCAGCTCGTCGTTGTGCTCGTTCCCGTCGCAATCGTCCTCGTTGGCCTGCTCGCGCTCGTTGGCGTCGTCGTACTTGCCTTGCTCGCGCTCACCGTGCTCCTCCTCGATCGACGATGAGCGCCTGGGACGCAACGCCACCGCGAGTCGCGCGACCTGCATCAATGCGCGACCGGACGGCGGGGTACACTCGGCTTCCCGATTCACTGGGGCGTAGCCAAGCGGTAAGGCAACGGGCTTTGGTCCCGTGATCCCAGGTTCGAATCCTGGCGCCCCAGCCAACGTGCCGACAATGTCCCAATCCCGTTCAAAGCTCGCAGCCGTCGTGATGGCCGGAGGCCAGGGCACTCGCATGCGGTCCGCCGTTCCGAAGCACCTGCACCCGCTCCTCGGCAGGCGCATGGTGGACTGGATCGTCGAGGCTGCGTTTCCGCTCGAACCCGAGCCGCTCGTCATCGTGGCCTCGACGGATACGGCAGCTGAGTTCCCCGGGCTCACCGTTGCCGTTCAGGAGCGACCGCTGGGTACGGGCGACGCCGTGCGGAGCGCGAGGGAGGCGCTCGTCGGCGCCGACGAGGTTTTGGTGCTCTCCGGCGACACGCCCTTGCTGACGACCGAGCTCCTCGAGGATTTGGTCGCCTTCCACCGCTCGGCGCGCGCCGGCGCCACCGTTCTCTCCTTCATCCCGGCCGACATCCGGAGCTACGGGCGAATCGTCCGAGACGCCGGTGGGAATCTCGAATCCATCGTCGAAGCCGTCGACGCTTCGCCGCAGCAGCTCGAGATCGACGAGGCTAACTCCTCGATCTACGTCTTTCGCGCGGATCTCCTCTGGCCAGCACTCGACAGGCTGCAGCCTGTCAACGCGCAGGGCGAGCTGTATCTGACGGATGCCGTCCGCGACCTCGTCGCCGCGGGACACACGGTCGCCGTGTACGTCGCATCCGATGCACGCGAAACCGAGGGCGTTAACACGCGCGTTGAGCTGGCCACTGCGGCAGCAGTGCTCCGCGATCGGATCAACATCGCACACATGCTCGCGGGCGTGACGATCTCGGATCCCTCGTCGACCTGGATCGAGCCGACCGTGAAGCTCGAGGCAGACACGGTCATCCACCCGTTCACCCTCCTGCGAGGCTCGACGAGTATCGCCGAAGGAGCCCAGGTCGGGCCTCACGCGGTCGTTGTCGATTCGGACATTGGCCCAGGGGCGCTCGTCGGCCCGTTCTGTTACCTTCGCCCCGGCACGAGATTGCGAACCAGAGCAAAGGCAGGGACGTTCGTCGAGCTCAAGAACACGGAGCTTCACGAGGGGGCGAAGGTTGTCCACTTGAGCTATTTCGGCGATGCGGAGGTCGGTGCAGGAACGAATGTGGGAGCGGGGTCGATCACCGCAAACTTTGATCACCGCCCCGGCGAGCCCAAGAAGCGCACGGTGATCGGAAAGAACGCCCGTGTCGCAGTGGACACGATGTTCGTCGCTCCCGTGACGGTGGGCGATGACGTCTGGACGGCGGCAGGAACGGTGGTTGCGGAGGATGTTCCGGATAATGCTCTCGTCGGATTCCCGCCGAGACAGACGATCAAGGAGGGCCGGGGTGGAAAGCGGGACGGTTGAGCAGACGCTTCCGGGGCTCGGTGTGCCCCACGGGACAGGAGTTGCCCCGGTCGTAGCGCGGACGATTGGCCTCACGTCGAGCAAGAGACTTATGGTGGTCGCCGGCCGCTCGCACCCGACGCTGGCGGAGGACATCGGCGCGAAGATCGGCTGCGATCTCGGTGAGATGACGCTCAAGACGTTCGCAAGCGGCGAGACGTACTGCCGCTACGAGGATTCGATTCGCGGCGCAGACCTCTTCATCGTGCAGACGGGTTCGATGCCGGTCGATCAGCACCTGATGGAGCTCCTGATCATGATCAACGCCGCCAAGCTGGCGTCGGCCAAGCGGATCACGGCCGTGATCCCGTGGTACTTCTACGTCCGGCAAGACAAGAAGTCACGCCCACGCGAGCCCATCACGGCGAAGCTCGTTGCCGACCTGCTGCAGACGGCCGGCGCCGATCGTGTCCTGACCATGGATCTACACGCCGGACAGGTTCAGGGTTTCTTCGAGATCCCGGTCGACCACATGACCGCCGTGCCCATGTTCGCGCAGTACGTCAGGGACCTGAACCTCGGCAGGGAGATCGCTGTGGTCTCGCCCGACACGGGTCACGCCAAGATCGCAGGCAAGTTCGCCGAGATGGTCGCGGGTGATCTCGTGATCCTCAACAAGGTACGGCCGGCACACAACGAGGCGAAGGTCACGACGGTAATCGGCGACGTCGACGGCAAGGTGGCCGTGATCATCGACGACATCGTCGATACGGCCGGGACACTCGTAGCGGGAGCCGCGGCGCTGAAGGAAGCCGGCGCGACGAAGGTGTACGCCTGCGCGACTCACGGCCTGTTCAACGGTCCGGCCCTCGAGCGGATCGCGACGAGCGAGATCCACAAGCTCGTCGTCACGGACACCGTTCCGCTCGATCCACTCGCGCAGCCCGCGAACGTCCAGGTGCTCTCGATTGCAGGGATCCTCGCGGAGACCATCTCGAACGTCTTCGCAGACGACTCGGTGTCAGCGATCTTCGCCGGCGAAAATCAGCTGTTCTAGGCCTGGCTTCTCGCGCGCGCCCTGATCGGTTTGAGCACGCGATCGCGTGCGCGCTCGAGGGATCGTGTCCGGCGGCACCCCCTGAGAGTGCCGCCGGCTCGAACCGGGTATCGGCAGACCGTGGCGCTTCCATGACCCTGCCGACCAGGCAGGGAGAACAGGATGACCGGCGAAACGGGACTCTGGCCGGGTCGGCACGGCGTCCGAACCTTTCCTCCCCTGAGAGGTGCGCGGTCGCGGCCGGCCCGGCCGCTCACAGCGTCTCGACCGGTCTCCTGTGGCGGAGCTGAGGCATGCGCTACACTTCGCCGCCGTGTCTGGGGACAGAATCACACTCGAGGTTCAGGAGCGCGGAGCCGACCAACTCGGCACCCGCAATACAAAGCGCCTGCGCCGTCAGGGATTGATCCCCGGAGTCCTCTACGGCAAGTCGAACAAGGCGTTCGTCGTTGGCGAACGCGAGTTGCGCGTGGCGCTTACAGGCCCTTCTGGACTCCATGCGATCGTCGATGTCGTGATCGAGGGCGCGAAGACGCCGCATCACGCCGTGCTCAAGGAGTATCAGCAGCATCCAGTCCGCGGAACGATCACGCACGTCGACTTCCACGAGGTCAGGCTCGACCAGCCGATCCAGGCGACGGTCGCTGTTCAGCTCATCGGTGAATCCCCCGGTGCGAAGGTCGGTGGTGTGGTCTCGCAGGTCGCGCGCGAACTGCATGTCGAGGCGCTGCCCTCGGCGATCCCGGAGCACATCGAGGTCGACCTCAGCGCGCTCGAGCTCGGTGAGAGCCTCCGGCTGAGCGACGTCGTCGCCATCGCAGGCGTGACGTTCCTCGACGACGAGCAGACGGTGCTCGCGAACTGCTCGAGCCCGCGCGGTCTGACCGAGGCCGAGGAAGCCGCCGATACGGCCCTCGCTGCCGAGGCAGCTGCAGAGTCTGCCGCCCAGGCAGAAGCTGCAACCGACGCGGAGTAGCGCTTGCCGCTCTTCCGTCGCGGCGAATCGGCCTCGACGCTCGACCTGCTCGTTGTCGGACTCGGGAACCCGGGTCGCAAGCACGCGCGCGATCGACACAACATCGGGTTCATGGTTGTCGACGAACTAGCTCGTCGAACGAATGCCACGTTCAAGGCGAAGTTCAGTGGGCACGTCAGCGAGGCTCGCGTCGGGCAGGCGCGAATTGCGCTCCTCAAGCCCGAGACCTTCATGAACGAGTCAGGGCGATCCGTTCAGCCCGCCATCGCGTTTTACAAGACGGCGCTCGATTTCGTCCTTGTCATCCACGATGAAGTCGATCTCGATCATGGTCGCCTCCAGGTTCGTCTCGGGGGTGGCCTCGCGGGCCACAACGGCCTTCGCTCGATCGCGGGGCGGTTGAGTAGCCCCGACTTTCTGCGACTTCGGGTCGGAGTCGGTCGGCCGGGGAGGGGCGACCCGCGCGATGTCGCCGACTTCGTGCTCACGGCGTTTGCGCCCGAAGACCATGCCGATGAGCTCATTGCGCGTGCGGCCGATGCCGTGGAGTGCTTGCTCGAAGCCGGACTCGAGGCAACGCAGCAGCGCTTCAACGAGAAGCGGGAGTAGTCCGGCGTCAGGGCCATCGAGCCTTCCCGCGCACACCGGTTCGGTTGAGCGGCCGAACGCTGCGAGCGCGATGTTCTGGCATCCCGGATCGAGATCCTGCGGCGCGCGATCCTGCGGCGCGATCCTGCGGCGCATGGTGTGGAAACGTCGGCCGAGAGCTGGTCGTATCACGGCACAAACGGGTCGCACATCCCTCGCTACCCTGTCCTCAGGGGCGCGAAAGTGCCCCCCTGGGGGAGGTTGGGGGCTGACGTAGCGAAGGTTGGGGGCCGACGTAGCGGAGGTTGGGGGCCGGCGTGGAGGAGGACGCCCTGCCGTCGCCTCGCCTCCGGGAACGCGGCGCTAGGATAGGCCCGCGGGGGCGTGCTTCCCGCTATTTGCATGGACCAGACACCCCTTCACGCCTTCATTGCGGAGCTCGCCGGCAGCGAACGGTTCCGGGCATTCACGAAGTCATTGCCCGGTCGCGCCCGCGTCTCGGAGCCCGCGCTTCCGCTGGTTCTGGCCGCGCTTCACCAGGAACTCGGACGCGGCCTCCTCGTCCTCCTGCCCGAGGACGCGGATGCCCGCGACGCCGCCGAAGGAGCCTCGTGGTTTCTCGGGGACGCCATCGTCGCTCTCCTTCCAAGTCGGGGTGTCTCCCACTCGTCGGGCCTCGAGCCGCCACCTCACCTCGTCGGCGAACGGGCACGAGCCCTCGACGTCCTTGCCCGTGGCGGGCTCGTGTGTGCCTCGGCTGCCGCGCTTGCCGAAGGAATGCCGCCGCAGGCTGTTCGTCCCCAACCCGTCGGCCTCATCGTTGGCGAGGAGCCAGGGCTCGATGGGATATCTGAAGCGCTCACGGATGCAGGGTACGAGCGTGTCGACCGAGTCGATCAGCGCGGTCAGTTTGCCGTGCGAGGCGGCATCGTCGACGTCTTCCCCTCGACCGGCCGTGAGCCGCTCCGGGTCGAGTTCTTCGGCGACGAGATCGAGCAGGTGCGCGCCTTCTCGCCCTTTACGCAGCGCGCGCTCCATCCGGTCACTGCAGCGAGCATCTATCCCGCGGCCGAGCGTCGGGCCGAGACCGTCGACATCGAGAGCTCGACGCACGTCTGGGAGGAGTCGGAGCGGGAGGCGAGCGCGTCAAGGGGCTCCACGTACCTCGTTGCGCCCGTCGATCGAGTGCCGGACTTCATCTGGCAGCCCGACGAAGTAAAGGCCGTCTGGGAGGAGGAAAGCTTCGAGCCGGTCTCGCTCGAGGGCGTAACGGAGCTCGATCCGTTCCCACGCGGTCAGGCATTCCAGTTCGAGGCGCAGCGGCCCGCGATCGCCGCACGCGGTCTCGCTGAGGCCGAGAACGAGCTCGCCGGCTTCGTCCGCTCGGACAACCGGGTCATCGTGACCTTCCCGCACCGGGGCGAAGCACTCCGGCAGGGCGGTCTGCTGAAGAAGGTCGAGAGCACGATTCACCCGGACGGTGCCGCTCTGCCGCGGGAGGCGTCCGTGCGGTTTGCCGTCTCGGCGGCGCGACGCGGATTCGTCTGGCGGGACCTCCGCCTCGTCCTCCTTCCCGACACCCAGGTCTTCCGCAAGCGCCCACCTCGTGCGGACGCGCGTCTCGGTCGGGCACTCGCAACGTTCGCCGATCTTCGCGTTGGCGACTACGTCGTCCACGAGGATCACGGCGTCGGAAAGCTTCTGGGCTTCGAAACCAAGGAGGTGGCCGGCGTCACGCGCGACTACCTCTTCCTTGCGTTCCGCGGGGACGACAGGCTCTACGTCCCGCACGAGCAACTCGGCAAGCTGTCCCGCTACATCGGCGCGGACGCGAAATCACCCGCGCTCTCGAAGCTCGGCGGGAAGGCGTGGCAGAACCTCAAGAGCCGCGCGCGTGAATCGGTTCGCGAGCTGGCGGGTGAGCTGATCGCGCTCTATGCCCAGCGGCAGCGTGCGGAAGGTGCCAGCTTCGACCTGAACAACGAGTGGCTCGAGCGCCTCGAGGCCTCCTTCCCCTACCGTGAGACCGACGACCAGGCTCGTGCGATCGAGGCCGTGAAGGAGGATCTCGAGTCCTCGCGGCCGATGGACAGGCTCGTGTGCGGCGACGTCGGGTTCGGCAAGACGGAGATCGCAGTCCGGGCCGCGTTCGCGGTCGCGGTGAACAGCCGCCAGGTTCTCGTCCTCTGCCCGACGACGATCCTCGCCGAGCAGCACTGGAACACCTTCAGAGAACGGTTCCGGGACTTCCCGCTCAACGTCGAGATGGTCTCGCGGTTCCGGAAGCCTGCCGAGACGAAGAAGGTGATCGCCGACTTCGCGGCTGGCAAGGTCGACGTGCTCGTCGGGACACACCGCATTCTCTCCCGCGACGTGATTCCGAGCGCGCTTGGCCTCGTTATTCTCGACGAGGAGCAGCGGTTCGGCGTTGCCCAGAAGGAGCTGATTCGATCCCTCCGGCTCGAGGTCGATGTCCTCGCGCTCTCTGCGACGCCGATCCCGCGGACGCTCCACATGTCCCTTGCAGGGCTGCGCGACATCTCGATCATCGAAACGCCTCCCGAGGGTCGTCGCCCGATCCGGACGACGGTGGGGGAGTATGACGAATCTGTGATCAAGACCGCTCTCGAACGCGAGCAGGCGCGTGGCGGCCAGTCGTTCTACCTCCACAACCGGGTCGACACGATCGACGAGATGGGCGAGAAACTGCGGCAGCTCTGCCCGGGTTTGCGATTCCTCGTCGCACACGGGCAGATGCGAGAGAACGAGTTGGAGGAGCATATGCATGCGTTCCTCGCGGGAGATGCCGACGTTCTCGTCTCGACGACGATCATCGAGTCGGGCATCGACATTCCGCAGGCAAACACGTTGATCGTCGAGCGCGCCGACACCCTCGGCCTCAGTCAGCTCTACCAGATCCGTGGTCGCGTCGGCCGCTCAGACGTCACCGCGCACGCCTACCTCTTCTACCCGGACGCAACGGAGCTAACGCCCGAAGCCCGAGCCCGCCTCGCGACGCTTGCCGACCACACCGAGCTCGGCGCCGGCTTCCAGATCGCGATGCGAGATCTTGAAATCCGCGGAGCAGGTGATCTGCTCGGCGCCGAGCAGTCCGGGCACGTCGCAGCCATGGGATTCGAGCTCTACGTCGAGATGCTCAATGAGGCCGTCGCGGAGCTCTCGGGTCAGGCTCGCACGGCGGTCCGCCCGGTCCGCGTCGATGCGCGCGTTGACGCTTTCATACCCGCCTCCTACGTCGCCTCCGAGGCGCTCAAGATCGACCTCCATCGCCGGCTCGCCCTTGTCGAGCACGACGACGAACTCCGCGAGCTCCGGGCGAGCGTCGAGGATCGGTACGGCCCACTGCCGGAGCCTGTCGACAGCCTGTTCGCAATTCAGGAGGCGAAGCTCTCGCTCGTCCGGATCGGTGCCGATTACCTCGTCTTTCGCGGCGGTCGC
>JAJAZN010000212.1 GCA_026785685.1 Thermoleophilia bacterium | reverse complement strand
GGGGAAGGGGATGCCACGATGGGAGAGCGTATCGCGGCCTCCCCTCCTGCATCCTCCTGCGCGCTTCGCGCGCCTAAAGATTGGTGCGGTGGAGGTCGCGCCGGGCTGATGGTCAGGAACGGCTTCACTCCCGGCCGGACGCTAGCCGCTAGGTGCGCGCTGGCGACCCACCCAGACGCACCACCGTCGCCCCGTCGGCGGAGTCCGAGACCTGCTCGTCCACGAGCGGGTGCTTCGCGAGCTCGTCGCGCACGGCCTTCCTCACCGCGCCTGTGCCGCGGCCGTGGATCACGCGTATCTCGGCGCGACCCGCGAGCGCAGCGGCATCGATCAGGTCACGTACTGCTTCCCGGGCCTCCTGCGCGGTGCGGCCGCGCAGGTCGATCTCGGCGGGCAGGTCGTTCTGGATCATGGCGCGGACGGGCACGGCCGGGCCGGCCGGGTCTTCGGTCAACGCAGCATGACGGTCGGGAAGGAGCCGGTCGACGGGAACGCGCACCCGAAGACCGCCGCGCCCGAGCACGGTCGCCTCGTCCCCGACGACCTCGGCAATCGTGCCCCGAACACCGATGTCCGCAGCAACCACGGGATCGCCGACTGCGAGCGGTGCGGTCAGAGCCAGCGGCTCGTCGAGTCGCGAGAGCGAGTGTGATGCCCGCACGGCCCGGTCGGTTGCCGCCCCGAGCTTGCGGTCGCGCTCGGCCTCCTTCTTCTGCGCGGCCGGCGTGGTCGCCCGGCCCCGCTCGCGCTCGAGCTTTCGCGCCGCACGAATCTCCGCGCGCAGCTCCTCGAGCTCTGCCCGCACGGCAGTGAGCTCCGCATCCGCCTGCGCGAGCGCTCTCTGACGCTCGGCCGCCGCCGATGCGCGCACCTGCTCGATCTCGTCCTGCAGCCCTTCTGCGACGCGTTGCGCCTTTGCGCGTGCGGCTTCTGCCTCCTCCCGCTCCGACGCAGCGGCGCTGCGCTCTTCCTGCGCCTCCCGTGCCGCTGCTTCCGCCTCGGCGACGAGCTCAGCTACCTGAAGCCGCTCGGGTGCGACTCTGATCCGGGCGGCTTCGACGATCGCGCCGTCGAGGCCAAGGCGTTCTGCTGTCTGCAGAGCATGAGACGTGCCGGGCCGCCCGAGCGCGACCGTGTAGAGCGGCTCGTGACTCTCGGGGTCGATCCCGGTGGCTGCATTGGCTGCGCCTTCGGTCGCGCTCGCCCACTCCTTCAACTCAGCGTAGTGGCTCGTCGTCACGGTCAGTCGCGCCCGGGCGGCCAGCGCATCGAGCAACGCCTCGGCAAGCGCTGCACCTTCGACTGGGTCTGTGCCTGCGGCGATCTCGTCGAGCAGGACGAGCGACGCGCTCGTTGCGTTCTCGAGGATGCCGACGAGGTTCCGCACGTGTGCGGAGAATGTGGACAGGCTCATCGCGATCGACTGCTCGTCCCCGATGTCGACGAGGATCGCGTCGAAGATCGGGAGAGCGGCCTCGAGCGCGGGCGGTCGCAGTCCGCACTGATGCAGGACGGCGGCAAGTCCGAGCGTCTTCAGCGCAACTGTCTTGCCGCCGGTGTTCGGACCACTGATCACGAGCGCGCGAAGGTCGCCGAGCTCGAGGTCGATCGGCACGGCCAGCTTCTGATCGAGGAGGGGGTGGCGCGCGCCGCGCAGCACGACGCCGGGGCCTGCCGTGACGATGGCGCCACTCCAGCTTCGCGAGAGACTCCCACAGGCGAGAGCGAGGTCGAGGCGTGCCGTTGCCATGACGAGGTCAGCAAGCGCATCACCTTGCGCACCGACGAGGGTCGAGAGGTTGCGCAGAATTCGCGTCTCCTCGTCGCGCTCGGCGATCTCGGCTTCGCGCAGCCGGTTCGAGTCGTCGACGGCCGCGAACGGCTCGACAAAGAGCGTCTGTCCCGAGCCCGACGAGTCGTGGACGATGCCGGGCACGCGGCCACGGGCAGACGCCCGGAGCGCGAGCACCGGACGTCCACCTCGCTCGGTGACGAAGTCGTCCTGGAGGTACTCGGCAAGAGCGGGATCGCGAGCGATCTTGCGGAGGCGCTCGGCGAGCTTGCCGCGCCCTTCCCGAAGGACGCGGCGCAGGCGACGGAGCTCGGGCGAGGCCGAGTCACGGAGGTCGGATCCGTCCTCCTCGACCGAACGGCCAATCTCCTCCGCGATCGAGAGCAGCGACCCGTCGATGCGAGCGACGACGTCCATCAGCGCCGGAATGCCTTCCCGGTCGGCGAGTGCCCGGCGAGCCGTCACACCCGCCTGAATCGTGCGGCCTATGTGCATGAGCGTGCGCGTGTCGAGCGTGCTGCCCCGCCCCGCGAGCTCAGCCGCCTCGCGTACGTCTGTCGCGCCACCGAGGTCGGGCTCGGCGGAATCCTCGATCAGCGAGATCGCCTCGCTCGTCTCCTGCTGATGCAGGCGCACGAGGCTGGCCTCCGGGGATGGCCGGAGGGCTTCCGCGAGGGCCGCTCCGAGATCGCTCGCGGTTACCGCGCCGAGCCGGGCCAGCACCGCCGGAAGCTCGAGCAGCTCGAGATCGTGCTCACGCATGCTGCGAGTGTACGACCGCAGCCCTTGTCGCTCCGGCCCGGCTGCCCTAGTGTGTGCTCATGAGCTACCGGGACGCGCTACCACAGCTCGAAGGGCAGATCTTCCTCTGCGACGGCGGGACCGAGACGACGCTCGTCTTCCATCACGGCATCGACCTGCCGTGCTTCGCCACCTTCCCGTTGCTCGAGACCGACGAGGGCCGCGAGGCGATGAGACAGTACTTCGCGCCGTACTTCGAGACCGCCCGGGCGCACGGAGCGGGCTTCGTCCTCGAGGCGAATACGTGGCGTGCGAATCCGGCCTGGGGTGCGCAGCTCGGGTACTCCCTCGACGACCTCGCCGAGGCAAATCGCCGCTGCGTCGCCTATGCCGAGGAGGCGAGGGTGCGCGAGGAGGTGCCCGGCTGCCCGATCGTGATCAGCGCCCCGTTCGGCCCGGAAGGGGATGCCTACGATCCCGCAGACCATCTGTCGGCGGAGCAGGCCCAGGAATTCCACGCCTGGCAGGCCGGGGTCATCGCAGAGACCACAGCCGATCTGATCACCGGGCTGACGATCACCTACGCAGAGGAGGCGATCGGGATCGTTCGCGCTGCGACGGCTGTTGGGATGCCCGTCGTCATCGCGTTCACTGTCGAGACTGACGGTCGACTACCGAGTGGCCAGGCTCTGGCGGATGCGATCGAGGAGGTCGACCGCGAGACCGACGGAGCCGCGGCCTACTTCATGATCAACTGCGCGCACCCGACGCACTTCCTCTCCGTGCTCGACGGCCCCGGGCCCTGGCATCGCATCCGGGGGATCCGCGCGAACGCGTCGACGATGAGTCACGCCGAGCTCGACAACGCGGAGGAGCTCGACGACGGCGACCCTGCCGACCTCGCTCGATGCTACGTCGAGCTCGGTGCGCGGCTGCCGGATCTGGCCGTGCTGGGCGGCTGTTGTGGCACCGATCACCGCCACATAGCCAGCATCGCCGACGCCTGGTTCGGCGCCACGCGTACGCCTGCCTAGCTCTCAGTCAGGCGGCGGCTCGAACACGGGCTCGGGGAGACCCGCATCGAAGGTCGCCTCACGTTCGCGCGGGGTGATGCGTCCGGCCTTGATCTCCTCGGCGAAGTGGCAGGCGACGATATGGTCGTCGACCGCTCGAAGCAGCGGCTCCTCCTCGGCGCACCGCGTCTCTTGCACGAACGGGCAGCGCGTGTGGAACCGGCAGCCGCGCGGCGGGTTTGCCGGGCTCGGGAGATCGCCCTGGACGCGGATTGGGCGCCGCGTGCGCTCAACGACGGGATCCGGGATCGGGATCGCCGAGAGCAGCGTGATCGTGTACGGATGCAGGGGATTGTCGTAGAGACCGTCGGCCGGTGCCACCTCGACGACCTTTCCCAGATACATGACGACGATGCGATCCGAGATGTGCCGGACGACCGCGAGATCATGGGCGATGAACAGGAACGTGAGATCGAGCTTGTCCTGCAGCTCCTCCAGCAGATTCACGATCTGCGCCTGAATCGACACGTCCAGTGCCGAGACGGGCTCGTCGCAGACGAGGAACTGAGGGTTCACGGCGAGGGCTCGCGCAAGCCCGATCCGCTGTCGTTGGCCTCCCGAGAACTCGTGGGGGTAGCGGTCGGCAGCATCGCCGGGCAGTCCGACGACGGCGAGGAGCTCCTGGACGCGTCGACCGACCCCCTTCCCGCTCGAGACGTCGTGGGTGCGAAGCGGTTCTCCCACGATTCGTCCAATCGAGTGTCGGGGATTGAGCGAGGAATACGGATCCTGGAAGACCATCTGCATTCGACGTCGAATCGGTCGGAGCTCGTTGTCGGACATCGTCGTGATGTCGACCCCGTCGAACGTGATCCGACCCGACGTCGGCTCGTAGAGCCGCAGAATCGCGCGACCGAGCGTCGATTTACCGCACCCGGATTCGCCCACGAGTCCGAGCGTCTCCCCGCGGTTGATC
Source organism: Thermoleophilia bacterium (assembly GCA_026785685.1). Classification (GTDB taxonomy): domain Bacteria; phylum Actinomycetota; class Thermoleophilia; order Gaiellales; family Gaiellaceae; genus Gaiella. The sequence goes on along the minus strand of JAJAZN010000212.1, from coordinate 11,264 downwards.
GAAAACGAAACACCGTCGACGGCCTTGACATCGCCGACGTGGCGATCGAGCAGGATGCCACTCGTCAGCGGAAACCACACACGTACGTCATCGAGCTCGACGAGCGGCCCGCCGTTCGCCCCCGTCACGCCGAGGCTCTCAGCCGCGAGTCGCGCCACGTGTTCGCGTCCGGCGGATTGAAGCACGCCGCATCATGCTGATTCTCCATCTCTTCGAGCACTGGAAGCTCCGAGGTACATCGCTCGATGCGATACGTGCAGCGCGCAGCGAACGGGCACGACGATGGAGGGCTCAGCATGTTGCGCGGCTGCCCTGCGATCGGCTGCAACGCCTGAAGTCGTCCGACGTCGAGTCGAGGGACGCTCTGAAGCAGCCCAAGGGTGTACGGGTGTCGGGGGCGGGCGAAGATCGAGTCGGCACCACCCGTTTCGACGAACGTTCCCGCGTACATCACGTTCACGCGCTCGCACATGCCGGCGACGACGCCCAGGTCGTGTGTGATCATGATCAGCGCGGTGCCCTGATCACGGACGAGCGACCTCAGCAGGTCGAGGATCTGTGCCTGAATCGTGACGTCGAGAGCAGTCGTCGGTTCGTCGGCGATCAGAAGCTTCGGTTCGCACGCGAGTGCCATGGCGATCATCACCCGCTGGCGCATGCCACCGGAGAACTGGTGCGGGTAGTCCTTCAGTCGTGCTTTCGCGCTCGGAATGCCGACCTGATCCAGGAGATCAGTCGCCCGGCTGTTCGCCGCCTTGCGATCGAGGTCGAAGTGCTCCTGGATGACCTCTCGCATCTGCCTGCCGATCGTGAGCACCGGGTTCAGGCTCGACATCGGGTCCTGGAAGATCATCGCGATGTCCTTGCCGCGGATCCGGCGCATCTCTCGGTCGGAAAGCTCGAAGAGATTGCGACCCTCGAAATTGGCTTCTCCACCCACCACCCGCCCCGCGCGAGGCAGGATCCCGAGGAGTGCGAGAGACGTGACGCTCTTGCCGCAACCGGACTCTCCCACGATTCCCAGGGTCTGACCGGGGGAGATCTCGAACGAGACGCCGTTGACGGCGTGGATCGTGCCGCGATCGGTCCAGAATTCGACCTTCAGGCCGTCAACACTGAGGAGAGGTCTAGACACGGCCGCGCAGCTTCGGGTCGAGCGCCTCGCGAAGTCCGTCGCCGATCAAATTGAAACCGAGGACGATGATCACGATCGCGAGGCCCGGGAACAACGCGAGAAACGGGGCCGTGGAGACGTACAGGTTTGCGTTGGTGAGCATTGTGCCCCACTCGGGCGTTGCAGGGTCCTGGGGGCCGAGCCCGAGAAAGCCGAGGCCTGCCACGTCGATGATCGCCGTCGCCATCGCCAACGTCCCTGCCACGATGACCGGCGAAATGGAGTTCGGGATGATGTGCCCGGTCAGGATCTTCCGCCGCCGCACACCAACCGAGCGCGCGGCCAGCGCGTAGTCACTGTCGCGCTGACCAAGGATGGTTCCACGAAACAGCCGCGCAAAGATCGGGACATTCGCGATGCCAACGGCGATCATCACGGGGAAGAGGCCCGGGCCCATCAGGGACACGATTCCGAGGGCCAGAAGGAACCCGGGGATCGCAAGCATGATGTCCATTCCGCGCATTGCGACGGAATCCGTGAGACCGGCGAAACCGCCGGCAATCGCACCGATTAGCATGCCGAGCGAGAGGCCCACTGTCACGGCGACGACGCCGATCACGAGCGAATAGCGGGCGCCGTACATGACGCGCGACAGCTCGTCCCGCCCGAGCTCGTCGACGCCCATTGGATGAGACCACGAGGGGCCGGGGCAGCATCCGTTGACGAGGAGCGACAGGTTCTGCTCGTTGGGAGAGTACGGTGCGAGGAGCGGTGCGAAGATCGCCACGATCACGAAGCCCGCGACGAACGTCGCGCCGATGATCGCGCCTGGGTTGCGGCGCAAGCGTCGCCAGACCTCGCGCCAGAGACCACTCGGCAGTCGCTCGTCGAGGACCTCGACCTCGTGTACTTCGGCGAGCGACATCAGTGCGCCGTCCGGGGAAGACGGCACTGCTCGGCCGGCTGCAAACGCTTCGCATCGCATCGTCCTCGGTCGCACACGTACAGGAATACGGTGTTGGTACCAGACTTAAGTCTGGTATCAACGCAGTTTCTCTTGCTCCCTGCGTTCTCGCGCTGCTCGGTTTTCGCTCGCCCGAGCAGCACCCTATTCCCCGGACGGCGCACTAGCTCACCCTGATCTGCGGGTTGATCAACCCGTAGCTGATGTCGACGAGCAGGTTGACGAGAACGAAGACGAACGCAAGGAACAGGATCCCGCCCTGGAGCGCCGGATAGTCCTGGTTGAAGATCGCTTCCTTCAGCCACGAGCCCATCCCGGGGATCGCAAATACCGTCTCGGTGAGCACCGCGCCACCGAGCAGGATGCCGACCTGCAGTCCGATGATCGTCGTCACCGGAAGCAGCGCGTTCCGCAGGACGTGTCGACGGTCGATCGCGCTCGGGGCGAGCCCCTTTGCCTTTGCGGTTCGCACGTAGTCCTCGTTCTGGACGTCGAGCGTGGAAGCGCGTGTCACGCGCGCGATGATCGCGAGCGGGATCGAGCCGAGCGCAATGGCGGGCAAGAGGAGGTGCTTCGAGGCGTCCCAGGCAGCGTTCCAGTTACCCGTGATGATCCCGTCGAGGACGTAGAAGCCAGTCGGATGCTCGGCGTCGATCAGGACGTCCTGACGGCCGATGCTGGGTAACCAGCCAAGACGCACCGAGAAGATGTATTTCAAGATGATTGGAAGGAAGAAGACCGGGATCGAGACCCCGATCAAGGATAAGAAAAGGCTCGAGTGGTCGAAGAACTCTCCGTAGCGCTTGGCCGCGAAGAAGCCGAGGGGAAGCCCGATCACGAGAGCAAAGATCATCGCAGCGACCGCGAGTTCCACCGTCGCAGGGAATCGTTCCCTGATCTCGGTCGTTACCGGTCGTCGGCTTGCGACGCTCGTGCCCAGATCGCCGCGCACGGTCGTCTTCAGGTATGCCCAGTACTGCGTCGTGATCGGCCGGTCGAGGCCGTACTGACGGTTGAAGCGATCTACCGCGCCGGGCGTCGTTCGCTCACCGAGAAGGGCCTGCGCGGTGCTGCCCGGTAGGGCGCGCACCCAGACGAAAAGCAGGATCGACAGGCCGAGGAGGATCGGTACGAGAAGGAGCAACCGGCGGACGACGAAGCGTGCCATATTCGTCGTCCGCCGGTTACCGCCCGTTATCCGATCGAGACCGGAGTGAAGAGCTCGACCTCGACGGGGCTCGGAACGTATCCCTTGACGTTCTTCTTGAATCCAAGCGCAGGGCTTGCATTCGCGTACGGCACCATCGGGAGGAACTTCATCACCTGGATGCTCGCGGCCTCGTAGAGCTTCGTCCGCTTGTCCAGGTTCGGCTCCGCGTCCGCCACCTGAAGCGCCTTGAACAGCGCCGGGTTGTTGAAGCCGAACAGGTCGCCGGCGGCCCCGAAGTGCACGTTCAGGAAGTTCGCGGGATCACCGAAGTCACCGGTCCAACCGAGGAGGTAGAGAGCAGCCTTTCCGGACTGAACGCCCGACAGGTACCCGCCGCGCCACGGTCCCGGCTTGGGCACGATCTTGAATCCCGACTTCTCGAGGCTGGCTGCGAAGGCCTGGAAGTTGCGCGGCGGATCCGGCATGTAGCCACGGGGCCGGTCCGTCGGATACCAGAACTCGAGCGTCACGGGCAGTGAGAGTCCCGCTTCCTGGAGGAGCGCCTTCGCCTTGGCCGGGTTGTACGAGTAGTCCGGCACGCCCTTCTTCGCATACCCCTCGACGAGGGGCGGCAGGAACTGGTTTGCCACCTGACCGCGGCCACCGTAGAACGCCCCGATCACGGCCTTCTTGTCGAGCCCGTAGGCCACAGCCTGGCGCACCTTGATGTTGCTGAGCGGGCCTTGCTTCTGGTTCATGCCGACGTACCCGATGTTGAACGCGGGCCGGCTCAGCACCTTCAGGCTGGAGCTGTTCGCGACCGACGGAACGTCCTGCGGCGCGAGGAGGTTCGCCCCGTCGAGCTCACCCGACTGTAGCGCCTGCAGGCGCGCCGTCGAGTCGGTGATCTGACGGAAGATCAGCTTCTTGAGCTTCGCCTTCGTGCCCCAGTAGTTGTCGTTCCGAACCATGACCAGCTTGTCGCCGATGCGCCACGACACGAACTTGAACGGCCCTGTCCCGACGGGATTCGAGGTGCCGAAGGTGCCGGTTGGCCTGAACGAACCGTCCGACCCGACACTGCCTGCATCCGCCTTGTACTTGACAAGAGCCGTCGGGCTCGCGATCGCGAACGACGGCAGCGCAAGGGCAGCGAGGAACGAGGACGAGGGTCGCGTGAGGATGATGCGGGCGGTCGACGCGTTCACGACCTTGCACCCGCGGTACAGGCTCTTGTCCGGACCAGGGTTCCCCGTCGCAGGCTTCGCGTAGCCGCCAAAAACGGTGACCCAGTAGTAGTTCGTGGACTCGCCCTGGAGGTAGCCGGGCAGCTTGTAGTTTCGGCCGAAGTTGAAACAGACAGACCTGGCATCCATTTTCGTTCCGTCGTGGAACTTCACGCCCTGGCGGAGCTTGAACGTCCAGGCCAGGCCGTTCTTGGATGTCTTCCAGCTCGTCGCGAGCGACGGAACGACCTTCGTCGTGCCGGCCTTCAGCCCGACGAGCCCCTCGAACATCTGGTTGACCGCCCGAAGCGAGGGGCCGTCCGAGACGAGTGCCCCATCGACGAGTACGGGGTCGCCCTCCGTACCAAAGACAAACGTATCGCTCGCGTGCGTTCGGCTCGTCGCGGCGAACGCGGCGGCTGTGGCGAAGAGCGCCACAGCGGAAAGCGCGAGCGTGAATCGCAGTGCTCTACTCATTGTGCTCCTTTCGAGGAACAGATTCCGAACCCCTGGAAAGTGGGTGACGGCTGAATAGTATGACCGAGGTTCGGCGGAAATGTTTGTAACTCGTGAATCCGGCGACCGACGATTTTCGCCTTCGAGGGCAATTACCGCCGTCTGGTTCGGCTGGCGCGCTGCAGACGTTCTAGGTCTGAACAGTGAGCAGGTCGGAAACGCGCACCTGCTCGGTGAGTAGCCGGCGGAACCTCGCGGGGTCGCCTCCGATGTACGCCTCGCAGAGATCTTGCCCCGCCGAATGCGAGCGCGGCCACGAGCTCACTGGATAGCCGCTCGTCCAGGAGCACACCGACGGCCGCAGCGACGGATTGCCCCAGGACATCCGCTTCCGCCGCGAGCTCTCCCGGATCGACCGGTGGCTCGGCAGCATCGTCTTCGCGTGGTCGAGACTCGAAAGGTAGAGCAGAAACCGCTGATGACCAAAGATCTCGTGCTGAAAGAGGATCTTCTCGACGACCTCTTGCGGGCTGCCGACGAAGTTGGCACCGCGCAGCGTGCGGGTCGCCTCGAAGTCGCCCCTGCTCATCGGCGGCCAACCTCGCTCTCGTCCGATCTTGGTCATCATCGCGTCGAACTGCGGCCAGGAGGCATCGGCCGCCGCTTGAGACGTGTCCGCGATGAACCCATGCGAGTTGATGCTCAGCGCCGGAGCGGGGTGCCCTGCCTCGAGGGCGGCACGCCGGTGGATCTCGGCGAACGGTGCGAAGCGCTCCGGCATGCCGCCGATGATCGCAAGCGCCATCGGGAGACCGAGCGATCCGGCCCGGGCGGCGGACGCGGGGTTTTCGCCGACGGCGATCCAGACCGGGAGCGGATCCTGCGTGGGCCTCGGGTAGATCCCCGCGTCGTCGAGCGGAGGACGGAGCCGGCCGGATTACGTGACGTGCTCGGCCTCTCGTAGTCGGAGCAGGAGGTCGAGCTTCTCGGCGAACAGCTCGTCGTAGTGGGCCAGGTCGTAGCCGAACAAGGGGAAGGACTCGATGAACGAGCCACGACCGGCCATGATCTCGGCGCGCCCGCCGGAGAGCAGGTCGAGGGCTGAGAACTGCTGGAAGACCCGCACGGGATCGTCCGAGCTCAGCACCGTGACGGCGCTGCTCAATCGGATGCGCGACGTACGCTCGGCCGCTGCAGCGAGCGCCACGACCGGCGCTGAGACGGAGAAGTCCGGCCGGTGATGCTCGCCGATCGCGAAGGCGTCGAGGCCGACCTCGTCTGCAAGCGTCGCCCCCTCGATGAGGTTACGGAGGCGTTGGGTGGGTGAGATCGTGCGACCCCCCGCCGGATCGGGCGTGGGCTCCGCGAAGGTGTAGAGACCGAGTTCCATAGATGGTTGATCGCGCAAGTATTTGTAGCATCGCCTCGGTGGCAGCTTCAGCCGGTCGTCCGGGTTGGCGGCACACCGCGCGTCCGTTGGGTAGCGATCAGAAAGCGGGGCGCGAGCTTGGCCGCAGCGTGCGGCGGCCCGTGAGCGACCACTCTCTGCGTCCCACGAGGGCACGTGAACAGGTGACGATGTCCTCGCCACCGCCGTGCGAAACCGCGAGCGTCACGCGGGCGCCGTCGCTCTCGAGCACTCGCGCGCGGGAGCCGATCTCGAGGACAGATCCGTTCCCCTTACAGCGAGGCTCGGCGAGGAGGTAGACCACGTCATCGTTTCGGCTGTCGGCGCTCGGTCTCATCGTGAGACTGACGGGATTGGCCGTTCGGCCGGGTTCTCCTTCCTCACCCGTGAGACGAGCGACGGAGCCTTCCAACTACGCTGATGGACGATGCAGCGACCGAAGCTCGTCGGGATCAATCATGTCGCTCTCGAGGTGGACGACATCGACGAGGCGCTCGCGTTCTACGGCAGCATCTTCGATCTCGTTCTTCGGGGTCGATCGGCGCAGATGGCGTTCATCGACATCGGCGATCAGTTCATCGCACTCTCGCGCGGTCGAACCCAGGCCGCCGATGACCATCGCCACTTCGGACTCGTCGTCGACAACAGGAGCGCGACGCGGGACGCGCTCGAAGCAGCAGGAGTGGAGGTGCTCCCGGGCCGCGGGGTGGACTTCAGGGACCCCTGGGGCAACCTCGTTCAGATCGTTCAGTACGACGAGGTTCAATTCCTCAAGGCCGACTCGGTGTTGCGGGCGCTCGGCGTCGAGCCGGGCAAGACCGAGCTGGCCCGCGCCGAGCTTCGCGTCAAGGGAATCGACGCCGGGTAGCCGGCGTCAGGCCGTCGACCAGCGGTCTGCACGCAGAGCACGTCGTGAGAGCGTGTGCCGCTGCCGGGCGACGAGGCCCCGTGAGCATGTGACGACGCTCTCGAAGCGGCCGTAGCCGACGGCGAGCGTCAGCCGGTCGCCGTCGGCCTCGAGCACGCGTGCACGCGAGCCGATCTCGTGAACCGGCCCCTGTTCGGCGGAACGGAGCTCCGCGAGCAGGTAGACCACGTCTCCCCCGGCAGTCGTGTCTTCAGCGCCCATGCTGAAGGAGACGGACGGACTCGCCTCGGGTTGGGAATCTTCACCCAATGCTTACGATCGACGGGCCTTAGATGACGTGCGATGATCCGATCTCGACCTCGCGGCGGTTGCGACGCCGCGGAGCCGATGAGGAGCCCAGCATGAGTAACTCGAGCTATCACGAGCTGTGCGCGACCCACCGGTGGGAGGTGCCTGCGCGCTACAATATCGCCGCGGATGTCTGTGACAGGCACCCGCGCGAGAAGCCGGCGATGATCTGGGAGAGTTTCGACGGGACCGTCCGTGAGCTCGACTGGGGTGAGCTGCAGGATCTCGCCAACCAGGCTGCGCGCACGCTCGCAGCCCACGGCGTCGCGCGCGGAGACCGAGTCGCCGTGGTACTTCCCGCCACGCCCGAGACGGCAGCGATCTTCTTCGGCGTCTGGAAGCTCGGCGCGATCCTGCTCTCGATGTCGGTGCTGTACGGCGACGACGGGATCGAGCATCGACTCTCGGACTCCGAGGCACGACTTCTCGTCACGGACGCCGAGAACGCGCCCCGCTTCGGAGGCTCCGGGGCTCCGGACGTGCTCGTGCTCGCGCCGGGCACGCTACGTGACGCGCCCACTGACTTCGTCTGTGTGGACACCGCGGCGGACGATCCCGCCCAGCTCTACTACACATCGGGCACGACGGGGCTGGCAAAAGGAGTCGTTCACGCGCATCGCTACATCCTGGGCCACGAGGAATTTCGTTACTGCCATGAGGTGCAGGATGGCGAGCGGTTTCACGGGATGGGGGAGTGGGCGTGGGCGGCGGGGATCGCGCCGCTGCTCGGGCCGTGGCGCCTCGGTGCGCTGCAATGTGTGTATCGGCGCGAGGCCGGCTTCGATCCCGCTAAGCAGCTCGCGTTTCTCAGCCGTCACCAGGTGACGAACGTCTTCACGACGCCGACGGCCATGCGTTCTATGATGGCGATCGAGGACGCGGGAACGCTCTACCCGCAGTCGTTTCGTCGGGTCTGCTCGGCTGGCGAGCCGCTGAACCCGGAGGCGATCCGCTGGTTCCGCGAGCAGTACGGCGTCACGGTGCTCGACTACTACGGGCTGACGGAGTCGTACCCGCTCGTTGCGAACTACCCGGTCATGGAGGTTCGCGAGGGATCGATGGGGAAGCCGATGCCGGGTTGGGACGTGCAGATCCTCGACGAGGACGAGCAGCCCGTCGCGGTCGGGGAGCGCGGCGAGATCTGCATGCGCGCGCGCTCCAACCCGCAGTATCCGCTCGGCTACTGGAGGAACGACGAGGCGGGGGAGGAGACATTCGGCGGCGACTGGTTCCACACGAAAGACGCTGCCGTGCAGGACGAGGACGGGTACTACTGGTACGTCGGGCGCGCCGACGACGTGATCATCGCGGCCGGATACCGGATCGGTCCTTTCGAGGTCGAGTCGGCCTGCCTCGAGCATCCTGCTGTCAGGGAGGCGGCAGCGGTGGCGTCGCCCGACGAGCTTCGCGGGAACGTCGTCAAGGCGTTCGTCGTCCTCGCCGGAGGGTACGCGCCGTCCGACGACCTCGCTGCCGAGATCAGGGCGTTCGTCCGCGGGCGACTCTCGGCGTATGCCTACCCGCGCCTGATCGAGTTCGTACCCGACCTGCCGAAGACGCTGACGGGGAAGATCCGACGCATCGAGCTCCGACAGCTCGAGCTCGATCGCGCAGCCGCTTCCGACACCCCGTGACCCCAGGCTCAGAGATCGACGGGAACGTCGGTGACGGTGTCCCGTAGCGACCGCACGCGTGCGTGCTCCACGACGATGATCCCGCCTGCTGTCGTTGCGATCCCGATGCTCTGGACGGCCGTGAGACTCTGCGCGGGAAGCGCCCACGCGAAGATCGCCCCGAGCATCGGCTCGGCCATCCCGACGCGCTGCCTGGTTCCGAGTCACGGACAGATGGCTGGAAGGCCGTGCAGGCCGGCCTCCCAGCTATCCACCGCAATCTCTCCTCCTATGGAGTCCTGTCAAGGGCCTCGCCTGCTCGCCGCAGCCGAGTGGGCGGCGATGCGACGGCTCGGTATCCTGCCGTGCCCCTGATGGTCGAGGCATCGGCCATCGAGATCTCGGTTCGGTGCCGTCAAAACGTAAGGAGGGCCGCCCACCCAGGGCGGCCCTCGTCGAACCACAGTCATCGCGGGCTGATCAGGCCACGTCAGTCAGTCCAGTCAGTCAGTCGTCAGCTACAGCCGGTGTTCGTGCCGCAGTCGCGGCACGTGTAGCAGCTGCCGGTTCGCACCATGCTGCCGCCACACTTCGAGCACTCGACGGCGTCTTCCCAGCTGTTGAACAGGGCCGTCTGGCCGGGAGGAGGCGCATCGTGCACCTGCGGTGCCGAGGCCTCGCCCGCGGCGTACGCGGCTGCGAGTCGCGCCTTCACCTCGGGCGTCAGAATCCCGGCCTCTTCCTGCTGATCGGCCGTGAGGAACTTCTTGCCCATCCAGCGGAAGATGTAGTCGACGATCGACTTCGCGATGCGGATGTCGGCGTCATTCGTCATCCCGCTCGGCTCGAAGCGCATGTGGCTGAACTTCGAGACGTACACCTCGAGCGGCACCCCGTACTGGAGGCCGAGCGAGACCGAGATCATGAACGAGTTCATCAGGCCGGCGAGCGTCGTGCCCTCCTTCGCGATGTCCACGAAGATGTCGCCCGGAGTGCCGTCATCGAAGAGGCCGACGTGGATGTAACCCTCGTACTCGCCGACGCGGAACTTGCGGCCGACCTCGGTGCGGTCGTCCGGCAGCCGGCGTCGCTTCGGTGCGGCGACGACGCCACCGAGCGCGTGGATCTGCGCGATCCTGCCCTGCTCGGACGTGTCCTTCGAGCCCGAGAGCGGCTGGGCGACCTTGCAGTTGTCGCGGTAGATCGCGATTGCCTTGACGCCGAGCTGCCATGCCTCGATCAGCAGCTGCGAGACCTCGCCGACCGACGTCTCCTCCGGTAGGTTGACGGTCTTCGAGATCGCGCCCGAGATGAACGGCTGGACGGCGCCCATCATCTTGACGTGACCCATGTAGTGGATCGCGCGTTCGCCGATGGCGCAGTCGAACACCGGGTAGTGCTCCTTCTTCAGGTGCGGAGCGCCGATCACGCTGCCGCGCTCGTCGATGTAGGCGGCGATCTCCTCGACCTCGCGCGTCGCGTAGCCGAGCTCGCTGAGGGCCATCGGCACTGTCTTGTTGACGATGGTCAACTCACCGCCGCCGACGAGCTTCTTTGACTTGACGAGCGAGAAGTCGGGCTCGACGCCTGTCGTGTCGCAATCCATCATGAAGCTGATCGTCCCGGTCGGCGCGAGCACGGTCGCCTGCGCGTTGCGGAAGCCGGCTACCTCACCGAGATCGAGCGCGTCGTCCCAGGCCCTGCGTGCCGCCGACAGCATGTCGTCGGGGACCGAGTCCGTGTGCTGGATGTTGCCGACCGCCGCGCGGTGCTTGGAGATGACACCCAGCATCGCTGCAGCGTTCTCCGCGTACCCGGCGTGCGGGCCCATCCGCTTCGAGATCTCGGCCGACTTGCGGTAGCCCCGTCCGGTCATGATCGCCGTGATCGCGGCTGCGTACGCGCGACCCTCGTCGGAGTCGTACGGGAGGCCGCGAGCCATGAGCAGCGCACCAAGGTTCGCGTAGCCGAGGCCGAGCTGGCGGAACTTGAGCGCGTTGCGGCCGATCTCCGGCGTCGGATACGACGAGTAGCCGACGATGATCTCTTGCGCGAGGAACATCACGTCGACCGCATGCTCGAACATCGGTACGTCGAACTCGCCGTCTTCCTTGCGG
>JAJAZN010000211.1 GCA_026785685.1 Thermoleophilia bacterium | reverse complement strand
CTCCGGCTCCGACTCGTACTTCCAGTCGTAGAGCCTGTTGCCGATCGGCGTCGCAAGCCCGGCGGGCATATGGATGAAGACGTCCCATTTGTAGTCGGAGCGCCCGGCCTCGAGGACGAGGACACGGGTCGAGGGATCGGCGCTGAGCCGGTTCGCAAGTGCGCAGCCCGCCGAGCCGCCGCCGACGATGACGAAGTCGTAGGTGTGGTCGCTCACGGGATGAGTGTATTCCGGTTCACGAGAGGATCAGCGACCCAGCAGTTTCTTTTGCCGCCATGCCTCTGTGTCGTCGAGATCGTTGAATGTGAAGATGTGGAAGCCAGCGACCTTCCCAGCCGGATCGGCGATGACCGGCCCGAGGCCCTTGATCAGCTTGTCGGGACTGAACCCGCCCGGCTGGAAGAATCGCGTCACAAAGTTGCCGTGCTTGCGCAGGAACCGGACCGACTCGCCTATCCCGATGCGGGTCGACACGCGGAGGAGCTTTGCGCGTTGCACTGCGCCTGGGAGGCCGATGTAGACGGGGAGGTGAACTCCGCCCGCCCACACCTCGTTGATCCAGCGCACCGTGACGTTCGGGTCGAAACAGATCTGCGTCGCGATGTAGTCGGCAAACGGCGCCTTCTCTGCCAGCGCGGCGCGCACTGTCGCGACATCGATCAGCGGATGCGTCTCGGGGTAGCCGGTGATCCCGATCCGCTCGAACGGATGCCCGAGTTCCTTGAGGTCGCGGAGGAGCGCAGCCGCCCCCTCGTACGACCCCGCCGCTTCGTCGGCATCGCCTGCGACGACGAAGACGTCGCGCGTCCCCATCTCCGCAACCCGCGCCACGATCTCGGACAGGTGGCCGCGGTCGCGCACGAGCCGCGCCGAGAGGTGAGGCACGACCGAGTACCCCTCGTGCGCGAACGTTTCGGCGAGCTCGAACGAGGGCTCGATGCCCTTGGCCGGGGAGACGGTGACGGTGAGCTCGACGTCCTTCGGCACGAACTCGAGCACCTTCTCCGCGGCCTCCTTGAGCGGGATCACCTCGTAGCGCGAGCGCCGGATCAGCTCCGGCACGCTCGGCACCCGATCGGGTGGGGTCTGATGCGCGGCCATCAGGAGAACGAGTCCGGGAATGAGGCCTTCTTGCGCTCGATGAACTCGATCAGCTCCGCGTCGATCGCGTCGTCGATCGGCGGCGCCTCGTACTCGGCGAGCATCTTCTTCCACGTCGCGTTCGCGCGCACGTTCGCGTCCTTCGCACCCTCGAGGTCCCACTGTTCGAAGCTGCCGTTGTCGGCGTTCGACGAGCGCCAGAACGCGTTCTCGAAGTTCTCGAGCGTGTGCGGGTGACCGAGGAAGTGCGTCCCCGGCTCGTTCGTGAGCAGCGCGTCGATCGCCTGACCGTTGCGCGTCATGTCGACGCCCTTCGCGAAGGAGTGCCACGCCGCCGCCTGATCGACGTCGAGAATGAACTTCTCGTAGCCCATCGAAAGCCCGCCCTCGAGCCACCCTGCCGTATGGAGGACGAAGTTGACGCCGCCGAGCATCGTCGGCTGCATCGTGTTCGCCGACTCGTACGCCGCCTGCGCGTCGGCGATCTTCGACGCGGTCAGGCCGCCGCCGGAGCGGAACGGCACACCGAGGCGCCGCGCAAGCGCCGCCATCACGTACAGGATCAGCGCCGGCTCGGGCGTACCGAACGTCGGTGCCCCGGACTGCATCGACATCGAGGACGCGAACGAGCCGAGGATCACCGGAGCGCCCGGCCGAACGAGCTGACAGAAGGCCATCCCCGCGAGCGCCTCGGCGAGCGTCTGCGTGGCCGCGCCGACGACCGTGGCAGGGCTCATCGCGCCCGCCAGGATGAACGGGGTGATCAGGACGCCCTGATTGGCCTCGGCGTACGCCTTCGCGGCACCGAGCATCGTCGAGTCCCAGACCATCGGCGAGTTGGCGTTCGCGAGCGACACGATCACCGTGTTCTCCTCGAGGAAGTCGGCGCCGAAGAGGATCCGGGCCATGGCGACCGTGTCCTCGGCCCTGGTCGGATGGGTGACGGAGCCCATGAACGCCTTGTCGGAATAGCGCATGTGCGCGTAGACCATGTCGTAGTGCCGCTTGTTGACGGCGATATCGACCGGCTCGCAGACGGTGCCTCCCGAGTGGTGAAGGAACGGCGTCATGTAGGTGAGCTTCACGAAATTGCGGAAGTCCTCGATCGTCCCGTAGCGGCGGCCGTTGTCGAGATCCCGCACGAACGGGGAGCCATACGCGGGCGCGAACACCGTGTTCATGCCGCCGATCTCGACGTTGTTCGCCGGGTTGCGCGCGACCTGCGTGAACTGCGCGGGCGCAGTCGAGACGAGGTGTCGGGCGAGGCCCCGGGGGAAGCGGACGCGCTCGCCGTCGATATCGGCACCGGCGTTCTTGAACAGGGCGAGCGCCTCCGGCGTGTCGCGGAAGTCAATCCCGACCTCCTCGAGGACAGTGTCCGCGTTCTCCTCGATCAGCGCCAGATGCTCCTCCGAGAGCACCTCGAAGGGCTTCATCGTTCGCGTGATGTAGGGGACGCTGACGGCGTTCGTGACCGCACGCGCGGCCTGTCTCGCGGCGCGGCCGCCGCTTCGGCGACCTCCGGCTGTCTCGGTCATGCGGGACTCCTTCGGAGGCTTGATGTGGATTGGAAGTGCGTCTGGGGCGGTTCTGCACCAAGGAGCGTGTTCGACGAGGGCAGGTTCAAGGCTGGTTGCCTCGATGTTGCCCTCGGCGGACGCGATCCGCCGCGTGCAGGGCCGCAACCAGACGTGCTTCTAATTCGCATTAAGCCTCCTCGTCGAATCGGGACGCGAGCGGCGGCGGGTGCGACCCTCGGTCGCATCGGCCACGCGTCGCGGTGGGAGAGTGACGACGGTGCGAAGTCGCTCGTAGGGATCGGTGTCGTGGGGGATCGCCATCGCGCCGACGAAGAGCTCCTGGAAGCGTGGCTCGACGGCGGTCTCGATCTTCTCGACGCGCCGCACGACCTCCTCGATCTCGGCGCGCGCTGTCCAGTCGAGAAGCGCGATGCGTGCCCCCGTACCCGCCGCGTTGCCGGCCGAGGTCACACCCGCCGGATCGCAATCGGGGATCAGACCGAGCACGAGCGCGTAGACCGGGTCGATGTGGCTGCCGAAGGCTCCGGCGAGGCGGATGCGATCGACGCGCTCGATCCCGTAGCGCTCGAGCAGCAGCATGCAACCGGCGTGAAGCGCGGCCTTGGCCAGCTGGATCTGGCGGATGTCGTTCTGGGTGATCGTGAGCTCGGGCTCGCCGTCGGAGATCACGTAGGAGAACGTGCGACCATCGGGGACGATCCTCGGCGAGCGGGAGGCAAGTGCGCCGTCGATCGTGCCGTCGGTGGTGAGGATCCCGGCGAGGTGGAGCTCGGCAACCGCCTCGATGATGCCCGAGCCGCAGACGCCGGTGACGTGCGTCCCGGCGAAGGCTGGATCGTCCGACCAGATGTCGCTTCCGATCACGCGGTAGCGAGGCTCGAGCGTCTCGGGGTCGATGCGCACCCGCTCGATCGCGCCCGGCGCGGCGCGTTGGCCGCAGCTGATCTGGGCACCCTCGAAAGCAGGGCCGGTGGGACTCGAGGCGGCGAGGAGCTGATCGCGGTTGCCGAGCACGATCTCGGCGTTGGTGCCGACGTCCACGATCAGGTTGACCTCCTCCCGGAGATAGGGGCCTTCGGAGAGAATCACTCCGGCAGTGTCCGCGCCGACATGACCGGCGATGCAGGGCAGCGCGTACGCGCGCGCCCCCGGATGCACCGGCAGGCCGAGGTCGACCGCGGGGCACCGCACAGCCTCGTCGATCGCAAGGGCGAAGGGTGCCCCTCCGAGCTCGGTCGGATCGAGACCGAGGATCAGGTGGTGCATGATCGGGTTGCCGACGAGAGTGATCTCGAGGATGGCGTCGCGCGAGACGCCGGCGTCGTTCGCGAGCTCCGCGGTGAGCTTCGCGAGGCAGCCGCGCACCGCACGGGTGAGCTCCTTCTCGGAGCCGGGGTTCATCATCACGTCGGAGACGCGACTCATCAGATCTTCGCCGAAGCGAATCTGCGGGTTCATCTCCCCCGCGGACGCAAGCACGTCCCCGCTCGTGAGGTCGCAGAGATGGCCCGCGACCGTCGTCGAGCCGATGTCGAAGGCGATCCCGAGCATCGTCTCGTGAAGGCCCGGCCAGACGCCGGTGATCGCAGCGCCGTCGTGTACGGCGACCGTGACGCCCCAGTTACCGCGGCGGAGCGTCTTCTGCAGGCCGGGCAGGACGTGTGCGTCGCACGTGAGCGCGGTCAGCTCCCACTCGCGTTCGAGTGCCACGCGCAGGCGCCCGAGATCGCTCGTGGGGGAAGCGAGATCCGGTTCCTCGACCTCGACGTAGTGGAGCCGAACGACCGGATTCACCTCGATCGGGTGCGCGTCTGCCTCCTTGCGCACGACCTGGCGGTGCACCTGGCTCTCCGGCGGCACGTCGATCACGAGCTCGCCGACGACGCGGGCGGTGCACCCGAGGCGCCGGCCGGCGGCGAGGCCGCGGTCGGCGGCGTACGCCTGCTCGACGTCGCTGATCGGCGTCAGGTGCGAGGCGGCCGAGATGATCGCGTGCTTCGCGTGCTCGCCCTCGCTCACCTCGACCTGGCAGCGTCCGCAGATGCCGCGACCACCGCAGACCGAGTCGATGTCGACGCCGAGTCGCCGGGCCGCTTCGAGCACGGTCGTGCCGTCCTCGAACCGGCCACGCCGTCCGGAGGGCGTTAACACGACGAGATGGTCGGTGGTCGGGCTCACGTGCTCACGACCTCACCTATCGCAGGAAGCAGGCAGTCCCCGGTCCGTGGGGGGGGGGGGGGGGGGGGGCCGCGCGCGCCGCGCCCCCCCCCCCCCCCCCCCCCCCCCCCCCCGCGGGGGGGGGG
>JAJAZN010000210.1 GCA_026785685.1 Thermoleophilia bacterium | reverse complement strand
TTCCAGCACTGCCCGAACGTTGTCGATCTCCGGCGCAACAAGGTCGAAGTTCCAAGAACGAGGCCGATCGACGATCGCACGAGTGCCCGCCCGCTCGCTCAGCTCCAGCATCCGATCGGCCTGCTTCCTACGTAGCGCGTCCTCCTCGTCGGTGGAGTCGAGGCGCTCTCGGGCGAATTCGCGGATCGTTTCGAGCATCCAGAAGCGCTCCTCACCGTCTGCGTCAGTGCGGCGGCGGACGAGGCTCTTGTCGAGGAGTGACGCGAGCGTGTCGAGGTCTGCCTCGCAGACCGCTTCGGCAGCGTCGAGCGTGCAGCCGCCCCGGAAGACTGCGAGCCGGGCGAACAGCTGCTGCTCCTCTTCGGTGAGGAGGTCGTAACTCCAGGCGATCGTGGCGCGAAGCGTGGCGTGGCGCTCGTCGACGTCACGCCCGCCCTTGAGCAGATCGAGACGCTGCGCGATGCGGTCGAGGAGCTGTTCAGGGCCGAGGAGCTTCACGCGCGCGGCGGCGAGCTCGATTGCAAGCGGCAGGCCGTCGAGGCGGAGAATCAACTCGTGCACTGCAGGTGAGTCGGCGATATCGGAGCGGACTGCCTGGGCTCGTTCGAGGAAGAGCGAGACGGCATCCAGCTCTCCCATCGGCGCCAGGTCATACTCGGACTCGCCCGCGATCCTGACCGGCTCGCGACTGGTCGTGATCAGACGAAGTGCAGGAGCCGCAGCCAACAGATCGGCGAGTGGCCGGGCAGCCGAAGGAAGGAGCTGCTCGAGATTGTCGAGGACGACGTGGGTTCGCCTGTCGCCGACGCGCGTCGCGATCGCGGTGGGACTGTCACCGGAGGCTCCCAAAGCCCCGGCGATCAGGGGCACGACAAGAGCGGGATCGCGGACGGGGGCGAGCGGCACGAAAACCGTGCCGCCGTCGGCTTCCTCTGCGAGGAACCGGCCGAGCTCGATCGAAAATCGGGTCTTGCCGGTTCCGCCGGGGCCGATGATCGTAAGCGCGCGCGGATCGCGCTCGAGCCAGAGCGTCGCAGCCTCGAACAGCTCTTGCTCGCGGCCGAGGAACGGGGTTGCGGGAGTTGGAAGATCGACGGCACCCGGTGTCCGCAACGGCGGAAACTCGACGATGCCGACCTGGAACAGGTGAACGGGAGCGTCGAAATCCTTGAGCCGATGGCGTCCGAGGTCCCGCTGCGGCTGATCCTCGACGAGAGCCGCCGTGGTGGAGGAGATGATGATCTGGCCGCCGTGCGCGAGTGCTCCGACACGCGCACCGCGCTGGACGTCGATGCCGACATACCCCTCCGCGGTAGCCATGGGCGCCCCTGTGTGCAAGCCCATCCGCACTGTGATCGGGCCGGAGGCGAGCACCTCCTGCCCCGAGACCGCCGCCGCCACCGCTTCTCGGGCAGTGGGGAAGGCGACGAAGAACGCGTCGCCCTGCGTATCGACCTCAACCCCAGCATGCGCCGTAAAGACCGTTCGCAAGGCGCGACGATGTTCGGCCAGTGCGGCGGCATAGTGGTCGGATCCAAGCTCTCGAAGCAGACGTGTCGAGCCTTCGATATCCGTGAAGAGGAACGTCACCGTCCCCGTAGGCAAGTCACTTCGCACCAGCCGAGTATGGACGAAGGCGGTACCGTCGCGGCCATGCGTGTGGGCATCCGCCTCATCCAGTACCTGGGTAGCCCGTCCGACGTGGTGGATCTCGCCGTCCACGCGGAGAACTGTGGCATCGACGAGGTATGGGTGCCACACGCCCCATTCATGTCGAGCGCCTGGGCCGTCACGTCGGCGATCGCGGCGCGCACCGAGCGGATCACGATCGGCAGCATCGGCACGAACCCGTACACGACCGACCCGTCCGAGATTGCGGCCTACCTGGCGACGCTCGACCTGCTCTCGCATGGTCGCGCGGCACTCGGGCTCGGCCTTCACACCGAGGAGATGGTGCGCTGGCTCGGCTATGACCCCGACGACCTGCCCGAGCGCCTGCGATCGTCCGTCGCCGCCGTGCGAGCACTGCTGCGTGGCGAGACCGTGACGGAGCCCAACGGGCGGTACACGTGGGGCGACGAGTGCCGGCTTCGCTTCGAGCCGTTCCGACCCGACCCGCCCATCTACGTCGCGGGGTTCGGCGCCGAGCTCCTGCGGCTCGGGGGAGCAGTCGGCGACGGGGTCATGCCGATGGCGACACCGCCCGAGTCGGTCGGGAAGCTCACGATCGACATCCACGAAGGCGCGACCGCCGCTGGACGAGACGGAGCGGATCTCGAGGTCGTTGCCTGCGCGTGGCTCTCAATCGGATCCCCGGATGGGCCTGCCACGCATCGCCTCCGGCAGATGGTCGCGACCTTCGGCCCCTACCTCGAGGAGCGGGCGCTTGCCACGCTCGGCCTTGCGCCAGCTGATTTCTCCGAGATCCGCAGGCTCGTGGACGCCGGGCGCCTCGACGACGCGGCCGCGTCGGTGACACGAGACATGCTGCGCCTCGCCCTCGTCGGCACAGCGGAGGAGGCGGGGGAGAGGATCCTCGCGCTCCGCGACGCGGGCGTGACGAACGTGAGCCTCGGTGGTGCGCTCGGTGATGACCCGCACGAAGCGATCCACCTCGTCGGCAAGGTGATCGCACCGATGTGCCGCGGAGCCTAGAAGACGTCGAGCAGCCGGTCGATCCGCGCCACGGGTGCGAATCCAAGACGCTCGAGGATCGGGCGCGACATCCGTCCGGCGTGTGCGACGAGGACGGGCGTGCCGCGCTCAACGGCCGCGCGCGCTCGGGCTGCTACGAGTGCACGGTAGGCCCCCCGGCCGCGCGCGGAGGGGAGCGTCGCGCCGCCGAAGAGGAGAAGCCCGAGCGGCGTGTACGAGGCGTACGCGGCGGCGACCGGCTCCTCGTCGACGAACGCGAGGAAGGTCGAGCCGATCACGCCCTCCGCTGCGAAATCCGCCTCGGCCTGCGCTAGCTCGATCACATCGGTATCGCCGCCAAATGCCTCGCTCTGGATGCGCCGAGCCGTCACGAGCTCGTCGATGGAAGCAACGGGTCGCGCGGAGACGCCGACGGATGACGGCAGCTCGGTCCCGGCTTCGAGCACCATGCCGGTAGCCACGGGGTCATCCTCGTCGGGCACGATCCCGAGCACGGAAAGCCGACTGACGAGATCCGACGGGGTGCACGACTCGCCGAGCTCCCACTCGGCTCCGGCGCGCCCGAACTCCCGGAGCATCGCGCGGATCTCCGCCACGACGCCGCAAACCTCATCGCCGCCAAGGCGGACACGCTGCACGGTCGCGCTGTGCGGGCTCGTTCCCGCAGAAAGGTAGATCGCAAAGCGCCCGGCCGGATCGGTGAGAAGCTCGCGGCCGGCGGCAAGCGGCTGATGGACATTCGGGTTCTCGGCGAGCTCCCGGATCGACGCATCGACTTCCACTCGAGGTCTTGTAGCACTATGCTGCACCTGGCTGCGGCGCCGATCCCCGGGAGGGCGCGTGCCGTACGACTTCATCGAGAGCCCTCACAAGACGAGTGTGGAGAGCCGCACGATATCGTTCGTCGTGATCCACACGATGGAGGTCGGCGAGCGAGTCGGTGCCGCAGAGGCATGCGCTGCCTGGTTCGCGAGCCCGATCTCCGAGGTCTCGGCCCACTACTGCATCGATGCGGATACGACGATCCAGTGTGTGCGCGAGAAGGACATCGCGTGGCACGCGCGTGGCGGCAACGCGAACTCGATCGGCGTCGAACTGGCGGGCTATGCCGATCAGCAGGCACTCGACTGGAGTGACGAGTACAGCCGCGGCGTGCTCGACCGCGCAGCGAGGCTGACGGCGGACGTGTGCGCCCGATACCAGGTACCGATCCGCCGTCTGCGCGCGTCCGGGCTCGTCGCGGGCCGCAGAGGCATCACCGGACATGCCGACGTCAGCGCAGCGTTCCACAAGAGCGACCACTGGGATCCAGGACCCGCGTTCCCCTGGGGAGCATTCCTCGATCGCACGAAACGTGCTCGCTCCGGAGCCGTGGCCTGATCGGGACGCGGCTGGTCTCTCCGAAAGCCAGCCCCCGAGGAAGCGAGGGCGCGGTCTAGCGCGCAGCCGCGACGTCGTCGAGCGCACCGCGAATCCCGGCGGCAATCTCCGCCAGGTCGGCTGTCGTGATCACGAGCGGAGGCGAGATCTGGAGGCCGCCACCGACGAGCGTCCGCGTGAGCACACCGTGGTCTCGTGATCTGAGCGTGACCCTGTCCGTCAAGGCGGGGTCGTCGGCAAGGACTACCGGGTCGATCTGGATCGCTGCGAGAGCACCGAAGCCGGCGCGGATCTCGCTGACGAGCTCGTGCTCGAGTAGAGGAGAAAGCGCGGCGGATATCTCCACCTCGAGCGCGAGACCGCGTTCCACGAGCCCTTCCCGCTCGATGATGTCGAGGTTCGTATGGGCTGCTGCTGCGGCGCTCGCGTGGCCTGAATACGTGTAACCGTGCCTCCAGATGCCCGCCTCAGCCGTACCCCAGAAGGGCTGCTGAATTGTGCTTCCGACGATGACGCCTCCGAGCGGCACGTAGCCGGACGTGATGCCCTTCGCGAACGTGACGGCGTCGGGATCGAGCCCGAGGCGGCTGCATGCGAACCAGTCGCCAACTCTCCCGTAGCCGCAGATCACCTCGTCGGCGACGAAGAGGATTCCGTGGTCACGGCAGATCTGCCGCACGGCCTGGAGGTACCCGTCGGGTGGGAGCAGGACGCCGCCGGCGCCGATGATCGGCTCGCAGAAGAACGCTGCGATGTGCTCCGGGCCGAGCTCCTGAATCGTTGTCTCGAGCGCCTCGGGGGAGTCCCAGGAGACCCTGGCTGTGCCACCGGCGAGCGGGCCGACTCCGACCTTGAAGGCATCCGTCCCGACAATGCTGGTGCCGAAGCCTGCGAGACCGTGGTAGGCACGTTCCCGCGAGATGATCGTCGTGCGCTCCGGGTGGCCGAGGAGGCTCCAGTAGCGGCGCACGAGCTTGACGACGGTCTCGATCGACTCTCCGCCACCGCTCGTGAAGAAGACAGCCGCGTCCTTCATCGGAGCAATCGAGGAGATGCGCTCGGCGAGATCCGTCGTGGGGCGGCTCGAGACGTCGCCGTAGTGCGAGTAGGCGTGGAGCTTTCGCATCTGTGCAGCCACCGCGTCGGCAATCTCGGCACGACCGTAGCCGACGTTTGCGTACCAGAGGCCTCCCGTCGAGTCGATGTAGCGGTTGCCGGCCTCGTCCCAGAGATGGCAGCCCTCGCCGCGCTCGAGGATGAGCTCGCCGGAGGCCTGCACGGCGTGCATGTCTGCGACGGGGTGCCAGAAGCGGGTCACGCCGTCATCCTAGAGCGTTCAGCCGGATCCGGTGATTGAGCCTCGGTCCGTGTCCAACCGGGCGCCGGAGCAGGCACCCCAGTAGCCACGATTCGCGCGTTGCGCCTCGCCGACAGCGGCGAGGAGGTCGCGGGCGAAGCGACCGCGGTCGCCGCGGAAGAAATACGGCGACGCCGCGCCCTGGCGGACGAGGGCAAGATTCACGTTCGTGCCGTCGACGAAGGCGTAGCGGAGCTGGCGTCCATACCGGTCAGTGGCATCGAGTGCGGCGTCTCGGAGGAGGGTGATGCGGGTGCCCGACGGTGCGAGCGTCCGGAGAGCAACGAGCGCCGCTTTCCCGTAACAGTCGCCGTGGAGCTCGGGCGCGTCGATCTGGACGAGGCGGATCTTGCGACCGCCGGTGGTGCGCAGGGTGTCCCCGTCGCTCACGTGTGCCACGGTCGCGGACTGGCCGACCGCGGTGGTTGTTGTCGCCGGCGACGAGGCCGGGGAGGTGCTACTGCAGCCGACTGCGCCGGCGAGGAGGACGAGGACGGTGAGCAGCAACCCGGGCGACCGGCTGAAGCCGGCCACCAGGCGTGTTGTTCGCGACCGGCTGAAGTCGGCCACCCGCCGCACCAAGACCCACGCGGCGGCGCTAATCGACGGGAACCCAGACGAGTCGAACATCCGTGACGTGCACGTCCGTTGCCTCGAGCCGGATCGCGACGGGCTCGATCTCCTCGGCTACCGCTCGCCACTTCTCGTCGATCGCGGTCACCTCGTCGATGATCTCCTGTTCCAACTCGGCGAGATCGTCGGTCGTCTGCTGCACTTTGGCCTCCGCAGTGTCTCGGCGCGCGGACGATGTGGCGGACTGGCCGTGCTTCGAGGCCACTGAGCCGACCGCATTGGTGATCGACCGGGCGCTGCGCCTACCCCCGAAAAGCGCGCCGAGGACAGCACCGGCACCCGTGATCATCTCGTTCGCCTGCCGGGACTTCGTCTGCGTGTCGAGTTCCTCGACGCGCCGGCGCGCGAGGGTGAGAGCGTTCTCGAGGCGATCCTTCTTCGTCTCCAGCCGCTTCGTCAGCTTCACGGTCTCCGCGTCGGCCTCGACTTGCCCGGCCTCGTCGCATCGCGCGAGGAACGCCTCCTCGGTCTCACCAGGGCGCGACGTGAGCTTGAGGGCACGATTCCGGAAGATCTCGAGGGCGCGATTCGCGACCAGACGTGCCTGAACGTCCTTCGCGGTCTGACTGAAGAACTTCGACTCGCCGACGGGAGCCGACGGAAGCACATACGCGGCACCGGCGGGTGCATCCGGCCGGAAATCGCGATCGTCGAAGTCGACAACCGTCTCGGTGTCGAGATCGAGCCCTCCGTCGAGCGGCCCGTAGAGAGCCTCGAACTCCTGCGCCTCGTCGATTCCGGCGGCGGTGTCGTCGTAGCGGAGCAAGACGCGGGTTGCGACGAACGCGTGCAGGCTCGTCGACCCGTTGGAAGCGCCCACCTGTGCCGCCCAGGGAGCGGCAGGATCGAGGTAGGAGACGGTGACGCCGGACGCGGCTGCGGGCACGACCGAGGTCTCATCCGCTGCGAGCGGGGCGGCTGCCTCTGTATCTCCCGCCGAGGGCTCCTCGACTGGACGCGGAGTGGAACTCATCAGCCGCTCCACCTCCTCCTTCGTCAGAGGCCCACGCAGGAACGACATCGCGAAGCGTGTGCCGAAGACGCGGGGAGCCCCGCCCTTCGCGGAAACGAGCATGAACTGGCGCTTCTGGAGCGCGCCGATGGATGCATCGAGGGCATCGATGTCGGCTCCACCCGCCGCCGAGCGCAGCCCCTCGAGCACGCGCGCCTTGTCGTTCTCGGTCTGCAACCGCCCAACGAGCCAGGTACCGGCGTTCGCCATCGCCTTGTAGTCGAGATCGACCGGGTTCTGGGTCGAGAGGACGAGGCCGAGACCGAACGCACGCCCTTGCTTGAAGATCGTCAGGATCGGCTTCTTCGCCGGTGGCGCCGCCGTCGGGGGAACGTACCCCGCAACCTCGTCCATGTAGACGAGTGCGCGCAGGTCCGGCGTGCCCGCCTGGCCGCGCATCCAGGTGACGAGCTTCGAGAAGACTAGCGTGGTCACAAACATGCGTTCCTCGTCCGAGAGATGTGCGAGGTAGACGATCGCAGCTCGCGGCTTGCCCTCGGGCGTGAACAGAAGGGTCTGTGGATCGAGCGGCGCGCCCTCACCCCACGCGTCGAATGCGGGTGCAGCGATCAGCGCATTCAGCTTCAGGGCGAGCGCTGTGCGATCGGCCGGGGGGAAGAACGCATCGATCTCGAAGACGCCCAGCTTGCGGAGCGGGGGAGACTGGATCTCTCCGATCAGCATGCCGAGATCGAGATCACGACCCCCACGCCAGGCGTTCTCGATCAGATTGGAGAGGAGTACGTGCTCCCTGCTCGAGAGCGGGTCGGCGGTGACACCGACGAGCCCGAGGAGGCTCGTCACCGTGCCCTCGATCTCGTCGCGCAACGTCTCGGCCTCGGTCTCCCACGAGAGCTCCGGCGCTCGCAGCGAGCCGATCATGTTCAGCGGCACTCCCGAGGACGAGCCGGGGGTGTAGACCGTCACATCGGCCGCGTCCCTGAGCTGTTGGATTCGCTCCGGGCCGATTCCCTGCGCTGCGAGACCGTCCCGCCAGGTTGTTGCGGTGTTCTCGGCCAGCTGCTCGACGGTGATTCCTTCCGCCTGGGCATCCGAGGCGTTCACCCACGGCTGGAAGCTCGCCGGAGCGAGGCTGGGAAACGTCAGAGCGAGGTTCGCCATGTCGCCCTTGGGGTCGAGGATGAGCGCGGGAATCCCGGCGATCAAGGCCTCCTCGAGCAGGACAACGGCGAGGCCCGTCTTCCCCGACCCGGTCATCCCGACGATCACGCCGTGCGTCGTGAGGTCGCTCGAGCCGATCACGAGATCGTCTGCGCCCGGGTTCCCGGTCGCGGTGTCGATCACCTTGCCAAGCTTGAACGTGCCTCGATCTGCCATTCCTTCGATTCTACGACAAGCGCTGCCGTAGAATCAGGCAATGCTCTCGAAGATGCGTGTTGCACCGGGGTCGAAGCCCGGCATCGCCGATCGCGATGCACGCGACGATCTGGGCCTGGGAGAAAAGCACAAAGCGCACGCACACCTCGAGACGTTGAAGGTGAAGCTCGAGGTGCTCCAGCAGCGCCTCTATTCCGAGGGACGCTGTAGCGTGCTGCTCGTGCTGCAGGGCCTCGACGCGTCCGGCAAGGACGGTCTCATCCGCACGGTCTTCGAAGGGCTAAACCCACAGGGCTGCAAGGTTGCATCGTTCAAGGCGCCGACGTCGACCGAGCTCGGCCATGACTACCTATGGAGAGTGCACGCCGCCCTTCCCTCGCGCGGCGAGATCGGAATTTTCAATCGCTCCCACTACGAGGACGTCGTCGCCGTGCGGATGCTCGAGCTCGCGCCCGAGAAGGTGTGGAAGCGGCGACCGGGCCACATCGTTGCCTGGGAGCAAATGCTCGTCGACGAGGGCACGACGATCATCAAGGTCTTCCTCAACGTCTCGAAGGAGGAGCAACGCCTGCGGCTGCAGGAGAGGATCGACGATCTGGAGAAGCGGTGGAAGTTCCGCAGGAGCGATCTCGACGTCCGCGCCCGGTTCGACGACTTCATCGCCGCCTACGAGGACGTAATCGCCGAGACGTCGACCGATCACGCCCCGTGGTACGTCGTGCCGGCCGATCGCAACTGGGTCAAGGCGACGGCCGTCGCCGAGCTGCTCGTCGACGCGCTGGAGCGAATCGATCCGCAACTGCCCGAGCCCGAGGAGGGCATCGAGGGACTCGTCGTCGCGTAGGGGTGGGGGCTAGCCGAGGATCCCGAGGACGAGGTCCGACGGGCAGCCGTGCCGCAGCAGCTCCACAGCCTCGAGGATGTTCACGTCGGTCGCATCTGCGATAGCGAGCGCGTCCGCCGTGGGAATGCCCCACTCTGCGAGTGCCTCGAACCGAGCCTGAACAAACCGATTCCTGCGCTGCTCATCGGAGGCCGGTCGGGTGAGGGTGTGGAGCTGTGCCGCAGTCATCGCCCCTCAGTCCAGGATGGGAATCACGAGGTGGGCCGGACAGCCGCGCTGCATGAGGCTGATTGCGTCGAGCAACTCGATCTCGAGGTGACTCGCAATCACGAGCGCGTTGCCGGGTGGACAGCCGTGCCAGGTGAGGCTTTCGAAGCGGGCCCGCAGAAGCTCCTCCGCCTCGGCTACCTCGAGGATCTCGAACTGTGCCGCAGTCATTTGTGCTCTCCCTGTTCGCCGTTTGGGTGCTGTCGGAGTCTTCCCGCAACGTGAGGAAGGAGCCATCACCCAGGGGAGGGGATGTTGATCGCTCGATCGAGTGATTGGGCGCCTACAGGCAGATCCGCATCGCCGTCTCGGGCGGGCATCCGCGCGCAACAAGATCGGCGGCCTGGTGGAGATCGACCTCGATGTGGCTCGCGAGGATCAGCGCGCTGCCTGCGTCGTAGCCGGCCTCGACGAGCGCTTCGAAGCGCCAGCGGAGCACCGCCTCTACGACGGGTATCTCGAGTTCCTCGAACTGTGCTGCCGTCACGACCGTCCTCCTTGGAGCGGGTGCCTACCGAACGAAACACCTATCGGCAGCTTTGCGCCCTACCCAAAGGGTGGGATGTCGGCTCCCCGGCAGTGGGGGGTTGCGGCGCTCACCTAGAGCTGATTAGAGCCAGCGCTTGATGCGGAAGAAGCCGAACATGCCGATGATCGTCACGAGCATCAACCCGATCACGACCCAGAACGCGATCGTCGAACTTTCGCCGGGGAAGGCGACGTTCATCCCGAAGATCCCCGAGATCAGGGTCAGGGGCAGCACGATGACGCTGAAGATCGTGAGGACGCGAAGGACGTCGTTCTGGCGGTGTGAGATCACGGACTCGTTCGTCGACTCGAGGCCGTCGACGAACTCCTTGTAGGTGGCGAGCTGATCCCAGATCCGCTCGGCCGAGTCGACGATGTCGTCGAAGTAGAGATCGAGCTCCTCGGGGAGGAACTTGTCGACGCGGCGCTCGAGAGCGCGGAGGGTAGAGCGGCCGGGCTTGATGACCTTGCGGTACGAGATGATTTCCTGCTTGACGTTCGAGATGTCGCGCACGACGTCCTCGGCGTGGCCCTCGAACATGTCGTCCTCAATCGAGTCGAGCTTGTGGCCGATCTTGTCGAGGATCGGGAAGCAAT
>JAJAZN010000209.1 GCA_026785685.1 Thermoleophilia bacterium | reverse complement strand
CAGCAGGGCCGTGAGCCGCCGGGTCGTGGTCGCCCAGAGTCGCAAGTCCCTCGTCGACGCGCGCCTCGAGGGAGGCGAGCTCGGTGCTCCAGGTCTCGGCAAGCGCCGCAAGATCGGCGACGGCCTCGCGTTCGTCCTCCATTCGGGCCAGGCGACCTGCGAGCTCGTCCACGAGCCTGCCGACATCGGGAGTCGGCGTGACCCCGGGCGTGATCGATGCGGCGATCTCATCGAGCCTGACCTCCAGCGCTGCCCGCTCCTCGGCCCACGAGGACTCGACGTAGGTCGCGTCGCTCGCAACAGCCTGTCGATCCCGTTCGAGACGCTCGAGCCGGACTGCGAGCGTTGTCAGGGCGCGACTCATCTCGTCGGCGCCACGTTCCGCGGTCGACGTAGCGAAATCCGTCAGGTCGTCCATTCGGCGCTCGAGCTCAGCGCGGCGCGCGTCCCACTCGGCCGTGACCTCGAGAACCTCGGCGTGCCGGTGAGCGACCGCCGCCGAGAGAGCCTCTACTTCGTCCGAGCCACGGGCGGCCGAAGAAGATGCGAAGGCCGTGAGAGAGTCCATCCTGGACTCGAGTGCGGCTCCTCGCTCCTCGAGCGCTCTCGTCGCCTCGACGACCTCATGATGCTCCTGAGCAACAGCGGCCGCGAGCGACGTGATCTCATCACGCAGGTCGAGCCCGAGCTGCTCGGTGGCGCCCGCCGTATCGGCGAGCGTCGATTCGAGCACAGCCAGGTGCGAGTCGAGAGCCTCGGTGCGAGCAGCCACTTCGGCGCCCGTCGATGACGCTTCCGCCGGCGTTGCCGCGATCGCGTCGATCTCGGAGCGCAGCTCGTTCGCGACGCTCTCGATCCGGAGGCTGACGTCGTCGATCCGGCTGTCGAGACCGGCGATCTCGAGCTCCCGGCCGGCGACGCGCCCCGCGGTCTCGCTGACGATCCCGGAGAGGGTGCCGACCCGAGAGCCGAGCGCCTCGACAGAGTTGAGGAGGCTGCTCATCCGTTCGGAGAGCATGGGGTCGACTTCGAGCTTCGTCTTGACCGTCTCGAGGTCGCCACGCATCGACCGGAGCACGCCCTCCGTGCGGGCAAGCGCTTCCTCGCTGCGCCGCTCGAGCTTCGTCAGCGCCTCTGAGCTCCGCTGCTGGAAGCTCGAGAGCTCGCCGTCCGTCGCGGCGACCCGGCCGGCCGTCGCCGTCGCCGTCTCGGCAAGGAAGTTGACGCGGTCGACGAGGACGTCGACCTTGTTGGTGACGCGCGCCTCGAGGGCGGCGTCCGGCGGCTGAGCCGGCGGCGCCTTGAATGCCTGCTCTGCCTGGTGCGAAACCGCCTCGAGCCGCTTCTGGATCTCGGCGAACCTCGCTTCGGCGCGAGTGTCCTGTTCGGCGAGCGCATCGGCGAGCTCGGATGTCCTGTTCTGCTCGCCCACCATCCGGCCGGAGGTCGACCGGACGACCTCACCGAGCGTGTCGATCCGGACGGCCAGTTCGGTGATCGTCTCACGCAGCGGATCCGATGACGCGGCTGCGATCGGGCCAGAGCGATCTGGCTGCTCCGCGATGAATCCCCGCAACGCATCGAGTTCGCGGCGCAGGGCGACCAGGTCGGCGGCCGTCTGGTCGGAGCCCTGTCCGGTCAGCTCCTCGAGTCGACGGTCGAGCGCGGAGACCTGACCGCGGTTCGCGGCGATCCCACCACTCGCTTCGCGCACCATTGCCGAAAGCGTGTCGACGCGATCGGTCAGTGCGTCGAGCGAGTCGCGCAGGGCGTCTGATTGAGGCTTGCGCTCAGTGCCCACGAGCGGCACCATCGGGTCCAGGTCGGGGCCGGTGTCTCCCGACACCGAGCACCGCAGACGCCGCAGGCCGCACCGTGCAGCAGATCAACCGCCGGTCATTCCGGGAACGCATCGTGCCGGGATGAGTGTTGACCTGGGGCAACACGGTCGTTATCGCACATTCGGGCAGGATTGAAACTCCCTCATCCGAGTGTTTTTCGGCCGTGGTGCTCGCCCCGGCTGCGTGGATAGCGCCTATCCTTGACGGCCCAGGGCGGTTAGCTCAGTTGGTAGAGCACCTCGTTTACACCGAGGGGGTCGGCGGTTCGAGCCCGTCACCGCCCATGTTCTCGCAAGCGGACGTCCGCTACGTGGAAGTTCAGAAACTCGCTCATGCTGCCCACGTCGTAGGCGGGCATGGACGTGAGCCGCGACAACGGACTCGTCGTCGACCCGAACCGGGTCACGAAACGGTCGTCTTCTCTGGATCCCCGTAGCGCCCGTAGGCTCGCAGACGAGCAATGAGATCCGAGTTCGCGTCGTCGGCGTCGCCAGACCCGTCCGGCTCCTCGGCCCCGACGCCGGGCTGGGCCTCGGCCGCAACACGCCGCGATTCCTCACGTTCCCGCTCGGCCGCTGCCCGTGCTTCGTCCTGGCGGCGCCACGCCTCCTGCTGGCGCTGCGCGTCCTGCTGGCGCTGCGCGTCCTGCTGTAGCTGCCGCTCCTCTGCCATGGCGGTCTCCTCGGCCAGGCGGCGCGCCTCGACTGCCTCGAGGTGGGCTCGTTCGGCGACGGCCACTGCCTCCTCGCGCCAACGCTGCTGATCGGCGAGTTCTTGGCGCTCCGCGGCCTTCGCTGCCTCCTCTGGGGCGCGCCGGGACTCGGACTCAGCGCGCCGCTCCTCGGCGGCAGCCGTCCGTGCTTGAGCCTCGGCTTCGGCTTCCACTCGCCGGCGAGCCTCATCCTGCTGTCGCTGCCGTCCGACGTCCCAGTCGATCGCCGCGCCAGCCGCCGGACCGGCGAGCACCAGCTCGGGCGTCACACGATACGCGGGCGGAGACCGACGCTCGGATCGTCCCCGGAGGAACACGAACGAGCCGCCGACGGCAAGTCCTGCCACGCCGAGAACACCGAGAGCGGGGAGCAGCCAGGAGAGTCCTCCGTCGGCAGCGCCGGCCTTCTCGCTCTTCGCTGCGCGAGCAGCCGTGGCGAGCCTCTGTTTCTTCGCAGCAGCAGCCTTCGCAGCAGCAACCTTTGCACGAGCCTTCGCGCGCTGCAGCGCTGCGGCCCGGGCTGCCTTCGCCTTTAGCGCAGCGCGAGCCTTT
>JAJAZN010000208.1 GCA_026785685.1 Thermoleophilia bacterium | reverse complement strand
GGTCGACATGGGCAACGGCGAGCGCGCCCGCCTCGCGGGCGGCTGCCGCAAGTGCCGGCGCGTCCTCGAGGCAGCCGAAGAAGTTCGGTTGCGGGAAGAGAACCGCTGCCGCGCCCTCGGCTGCGGCGGCGATGCGCTCCGGATCGGTGACGCCGTCCGAGTGACCCACCTCGACGATCTCGAGCCCGAACCCAGGCGCATAGGTCTTGACGACCTCGCGCACCTGGGGGTTGAGTGTCTCGGCGAGGACGATCTTCGTCCG
The DNA here is from genome assembly GCA_026785685.1 of Thermoleophilia bacterium. Taxonomy (GTDB): domain Bacteria; phylum Actinomycetota; class Thermoleophilia; order Gaiellales; family Gaiellaceae; genus Gaiella. The sequence continues at coordinate 2,836 of JAJAZN010000208.1, read as the reverse complement.
ACCCGTCGCGTGCTTCGCAATGAAGCAGGCATCGGCGGCCACGGTGAACCCGTCGTAGCCGGCCGCGTTCGAAACGTCCATGCCTGTGAGCTCACAGATCGCTGTCTGGTACTCGAAGATCGCCTGGAGCACTCCCTGGCTCATCTCGGGCTGATACGGCGTGTAGGCCGTCAGGAACTCGCCCCGCTGCAGGATCGTATCGACGATCGCGGGGACGTAGTGGTCGTAGATCCCTGCTCCGAGAAACGACAGCTCGACCCCGGTATGGACGTTCTTCGCGGCGAGCTCCTCGAAGTGGCGCACGAGCTCGGATTCGCTGAGCGCCGGTGGGACGTCGAGCGGCCCTGCAAACCGGACGGGCTCGGGGATCTGCTCGAACAGAGCGTCGACGGAGGAAACGCCGATCGCGGCGAGCATCTCGTCGCGATCGCGCTCCGTGAGCGAGAGGTACCCGGCGGTCATTGCTCGGACACGACGACCCGGTACGCCTCCACGTCGAGCAGGTCGTCGAGCTCCGTCGGATCGGAGATCCGGATCCGGACGAGCCAACCCTCACCATAGGGGTGTTCGTTGATCGACTCGGGCTCCTCGACGGCCTTCTCGTTGACCTCGAGGATCTCGCCGGAGAGAGGTGAGATCACATCGGATACGGCCTTCACCGACTCGACCTCGCCGTACGCCTCGTCCTTCACTGCCATGTCTCCAACGGCCGGCGCTTCGAAGTGCACGAGTTCGCCGAGCGCATCCTGTGCCCACCAGGTGATGCCGAGCACCGCCTCATCGCCCACGACGCGCGCCCAGTCGTGCTCCGGGTGGTACTTCAGATCCTCGGGATACGTCTCCGCTGAAGCCACTTAGCTCTCCTCCTTGACGTAGATCGGTTTCTTCACAACGTGTGCCCGCTTTGGCCTACCGCGGACGTCGATGACGAGCTCCGTTCCCGGTGCGGCCTGCGCGCTCGGGACGTACCCCATCCCGATCCCGACATCGAGCATCGGCGAGTGCGTGCCCGACGTGACGATGCCTCCTTCGACGATTGCCATTCCCTGCCGCGGCACGGCCTTCTCGTCCATCACGAACGCAACCAGCTTGCTCGCCGGCCCCTCTTCCTTGATCCGGCGCAACGCTGCGACACCGGAAAACTCCTTGTCGAGCGCGCATGTCCAGCCGAGGCCGGCAGAGATGGCATCCGTCTCGCCCGTGATGTCGGTGCCGTGCAGTGGGTAACACACCTCGAGCCTGAGCGTGTCGCGCGCGCCGAGGCCGCACGGCGTCGTTCCGGTCGCGACGATCGCATCCCACAGCTCGACCGCGTCTTCCGCGGGGCACATCAGCTCGACGCCCTGCTCGCCCGTGTACCCGGTGCGGCAGATCATCACCTCGACGCCGAGTACCTCTCCCATCGAGTGCGTGAACGGCGGCCCGTCGACGAGGCCGAGCGCGGAGAGGGCCGTCGGCCCCTGCACCGCGAGGAGCGCGTACTCGTCGGAGGCATCGCGTACCTCGGTGCCCGAGATCTCGCGCTCCTTCAACCAGGCGTAGGCGGCTTTGCGGTTCCCAGCGTTGACGACGAGGAGCGTGTGGAACGGCCCCAGTCGATAGGCGATCAGGTCGTCGACGATCCCACCGTTGTCGTTCGTCAGCAGCGTGTACTGCGCGTCGCCGTCGGCGAGTCGCGAAAGGTCGTTCGAGAGCAGGCTCTGGAGCAGTTCGGTCTGCCTCGGGCCTTCGGCGTGGAACTGTCCCATGTGCGACACGTCGAAGACGCCACGGTCGTGGCGCACGGCAAGGTGCTCGGGAATGACGCCGTCGTATTGCACGGGCATCTCCCAGCCCGCGAACGGCACCATGCGGGCACCGAGCGCGACGTGACGGTCGTGCAAGGGCGTCCGTCTGAGTCCGGCAACGCTCACGGCGCGACTCTAGCTTCTTACCCCGCACAGAGGTACGAGGTAGACGCTGCCGCACCACGGGGGAAGAAGCTAGATATCCAAAGGCAGGGCTGCTTCTCGATCGTTCCGACCTTGGGTTCGACCACGCCCCGAATGCCCCATATAGAACTTCCTTTCCCCCTCCAGCTACCGACCGACCGTGCCACGAACGTCTGCCCAGGGGAAAGGAAGTTTTCAGTCTTCGCGCAGGAAGCTCGGGATCTCGATCTCGGAACCCGCGCTCGTCGGCGTCTCGAACCGCCGCTCGGACGTCGGAGGTGCAACGGATCCCGGTGCCTCGACCCGACGACGGCGCGGACGGCCGCCGAACCCGGTCGCGATCACCGTCACGCGCACCTCGTCGCCCATCGACTCATCGATCACGGCGCCGAAGATCACGTTCGCATTCGGATCGGCATGACCCGTGACGACCTCGGCGGCCTCGTTGACCTCGAAGAGACCGAGGTTCGAGCTGCCCGTGATGTTGAGCAGCACGCCGGTGGCTCCGTCGAGCGTCGTCTCGAGCAGCGGTGACGAGACGGCAGCGTTCGCTGCATCGGCGGCGCGCGTGTCGCCCGAGGCCGTACCGATGCCCATGAGCGCCGAGCCCGCGTCGCGCATGATCGTGCGCACGTCCGCAAAGTCGAGGTTCACAAGACCGGGCACCGTGATCAGGTCGGTGATCCCCTGCACGCCCTGGCGGAGGATGTCGTCCGCGATGCGGAACGCCTCGGTGACGGGCGTCTTCTTGTCGACGACCTGGAGCAGACGGTCGTTCTCGATCACGATCAGCGTGTCGACGCGGTCGCGTAGATTATGGATCCCCAGCTCCGCCTGCTCGGCGCGCCCGCGCCCCACGAACCCCAACCGACGCCTGACGACACCGACCGGCACTGCATCGAGCG
>JAJAZN010000207.1 GCA_026785685.1 Thermoleophilia bacterium | reverse complement strand
GTCGGCGAGGGCCTGCTCGACGGCGGCCTCGACCTCCGCGGCGACGTCGCGCTGCACGCGCTCTTCCCGTTCGTCATCGAGCTCTCCGAGTGAGCGCAGGTACGCCGCGAACCGCGGCAGCGGATCCTTCGCCTCCCACTCGTCGACCACGGCGGTATCCCGCACGTCGGGCAGGTTTGCGCGCATCGAGTGCTGCATGCGGCGGAACGTCTTCATCTCGAGCAGCGTCGGTCCGCTGCCCGCACGGGCGAGGTCGAGAGCTCGGTCAACTGCGTCCTCCACGGCAAGCAGGTCGTTGCCGTCGACGACCTCGCCCGGCATCCCGTACCCGACAGCGCGCTCTGCAATGTCCTCGACCGCTCGCTGCGTCCGCCAGTCGGCCGAAAGAGCGAACTGGTTGTTCTCGCAGATGAAGACGACGGGCAGCTTCCAGGTCGCCGCCAGGTTCATCGCCTCGTGTGCCGCCCCCTGGCCCGCGGCGCCGTCCCCGAAGTACGCCACCGTCGCCTGTCCGGTGACCCGCAGCGTCGCCGTCAGCGCGGCGCCGCAGGCGTGAGGCAGACCAGCACCGACGATCCCGTTACAACCGAGGATGTCGAGGGAGAGATCGGCGATGTGCATCGAGCCGCCGAGCCCCTTGCAGTAGCCCGTCCGCTTGCCGAACATCTCGGCCATCATCCGGTGCATGTCGGCACCCGCCGCGATCAGGTGCCCATGGGAGCGGTGGTGGCCAACGAGGTAGTCCGTCTCGCGCATCGCTCCTGCCGCGCCGACCGCGATCGCCTCCTGCCCCACGCAGCTGTGAGCCGTCCCGAAGATCACGCCTTGCTGGAACAGTTCCGTGGCTCGTTCCTCGAAGACGCGGATCAGGAGCATCCGCCGGTACTGCTCGAGGAGGGGTGGCCGGTCCGGCGATCGAACCCCGACTGGGGGAGCGTCAGGCTGTGGCATGGGGAGGGCGCTCGTGGAACTCGAAGACGTAGCCGTCGGGGTCGAGCGAGTAGAGGCTCTTGCCGCCCTCGTTCGGCCCGGTCGTCATCTCGACCGGGCCGTCGGAGTGAAAGCGAACGCCCTGCGCGGCGAGATCGTCGTAGAGCTCCTGGATGTTCTGGACGAAGACGCAGAAGTGACCGGTGCCGTGGTGGGACGGCGAGCCGGCACCCGACTCCTTGTTGACGCCGAGATACTCGACGAGCTCGACCTGGGTCTCGCTCCCGGGGATCTGCAGGAACGCAACGTCGAACCCGGTGGCCTCGGGAACGCCCACGATGCGGCCGATCACAGTGGCGGGAAGCTCTTCACGCCAGACGAGCTCGAGGCCGATGAGGCCGGCGTAGAACTCGAGCGAGCGATCCATGTCCGAGACGGTGATCCCACCGTGGCGCGCGCCGGTGATCGCCCACGGTGCTGCCTGACGCTCCGAGGTCTGCACATGCGCGATGCTACTGAGAAGATGACGCCAATGCAGAATGCGAGGACGAGATGCTCCTGACGGACAGGACCGCCGTGGTGACAGGGGCCGGCAGCGGCATCGGCCGGGAGATCGCGCTGGGCTTTGCTGCCGAGGGAGCGCGGATCGCGGTTCTCGACCGCTCGCGGGAGGCGGGGGCGGTAGTTGTCGCAGAACTCGTCGCGGTCGGTGCGCGCGAGCCGGTGCTCGCGGAGGTGGACGTCCGTTCCGCGGCAGCGGTCGACGAGGCGATCGAGGAGGTGGCGGGAGTGATGGGGCGGATCGACATCCTCGTCAATTGCGCAGGCGTGCGCGAGATCGGCGACGTCTACACGATGCCCGCCGAGGAGTGGGAGAACGTGATCGCGATCAACCTCAGTGGAACGTTCTACTGCTGCCAGTCGGTGGCTCGCAGGATGCGAGAGACCGGCGGTGGCTCGATCGTCAACCTCGCCTCGGTGGGAGGGTTGATTGGGCTCTCCCATCGTCCGGCGTACTCGGCTGCGAAGCACGGCATCGTCGGCCTAACGAAGAGTCTTGCCCGGGATCTCGCCTCCGCGGGGATTCGCGTCAACGCCCTCTGTCCCGGTGTGATCCGGACGCCGATGACGGAGCAGTACTTCTCTGACGCGAGCTTCGAGCAGGAGCTCGCGGTCTCCGTGCCGCTTGCGCGCTGCGGCGAGACGAGCGACGTCGCGCAGGCCGCGCTCTATCTCGCAAGCGATATGGCGTCCTACGTGACCGGTGTGGCTCTCCCCGTGGACGGCGGCTGGCTGGCGGAGAAGAGCTTCGTCTCGGGCAGCGGTGGGGCGTCGTTCCTCGCCGGGCGCGAGACGCGTTTCCCGTAGGGGCGAACGCACACGCTCGCGCGACCGAAGCGGATGCGTCGCTCTCGCGCGCAGCGTCGCCCTCTTGTACCGTACGGCACCCCTGAGAAGGAGCCGCGAGTTGAGCCAGGCGATCGGGCAGATGTTCCTACGCCGGTAAGCTGCTACCAAGCATTCAGAAAGGGTCTTTTATAATGGGTTTGTTAGACGCACTCAAAGGATTGCTCGGCGGCGATGCCGTGAAGGGAGTTCTGGAGTCGACCGGCTTGAGTGAACATGCCGAGGGGTTTCTCGGCGATGGCAGCGCGATCGCCGAGAATCTCGGCGTCGATGTGGGCCAGGCGACCGAGGGCGTCACCGAGATGCTTCCCGGCGGCGTCGGCGATGTCGTGCAAGACGTCGCCGGCCTCCCCTAGACCCCCGCCGTTTGAACAGTGCAGACTTCACGCTGATCGCGATCGTGGGCGTTGCGACCCCGGTCGCGATCGCCTTCGCGATGGGTGATCGAGCGGACGAGCTTCTCGTGCGTCTCCGGAACTGGATGGCGCGCAACAACGGCGTGATCATGGCGGTGATCCTCTTGCTGATCGGCGTCAAGTTCCTCGGGGACGCGATCGGCGGGCTGTCGTCGTAGGGCCGCGACCTACGCGAGCTTGTTGATCGCGTCGCCGACGCGCACCGTGCCAGGCTGGACGACGCGGGCGTTGACGCCACGAAGGCGGAGCTCGCGGCCCGGAGACTTGTTCACAAACTTGAGCGCCTCGGTGCCGAAGCGGGCACTGAACTTCGCGCACCCGGTGTGCGGTTCCGGCGTCACCTCGACAACGGCTTCGCCGACGGCGACCTGCGTCCCGGCAGGGAGGTTCTCGACGCTGAGGTCGAGATCGACGTAGAGCTGGTCGCCCGCGAGCGGCCAGCGGTCCCTCGTACCGGTGATCACCTCGGCTGCGCGGGCGTTCATCAACGTCAGTTGCGCATCGGGGTTCGCCGAGCCGTCCGGCATCGCCTTGCTGCCACGGGCGAGCCACGCATCCCCGACGAGGCCGACCTCGAGATCGAGCATGCATTCGTCGAGCACCTCGCGCTCGTCCTCGGCGGGTCGGCGCACGATCAGCTCGACCGTGCCCACGGCGGCAGGTGCCTGCCGGATCTCGTCGAGGGCTGCCGTGAATTCCTCTGCGGTGCGGTGCTCCATGGCGGGAATCTACACGGACGTAACCCGGGAGACAGGCTGAAGCCTGCCACCGGCGGCTTCGCCTGTCACCGCGCGCGCATCTGGTTGTTGCGCTTCTCGTGGGTCAGCTCGGCGAGGCCGAGCGCTTCGAGGAGCGGCGGGCGGTAGACGCCGAAGCGGCCGCGCAGGACGTTCTCGAGCCCGTACCAGCTGCCAGGGATCGTCGTTCGTCCCGGTTCCCATAGCATCGGTCATCGTGTGCTCCTCTCGTCGGTTCGCACCGAAGCGTATCGCGCGACGTCTCCGTTCGTCCGTTCCATGTTAGCTAAAGATAAGAGATTAGACTAACGTGAAGCTATACTGTTGATGATGGAAGCAGCTGTGCTCCTCGACGCGATCGTCCGGCTTCGACTGGCCATCCCGCGTGCTCACGACCGGGAGCTGCGTCACGATTTGCGCGAAGTCGAAGTTCGGCTCCGCCGGCAGCTCGGCCCGTTTGTCCCGAAGAAACGCGCCGCTCAGTTGCTCGGGATCAGCGTCACGGCGCTCGATCGCTGGATCGAGCGCGGCTATCTGCCGGTTGTCGCGCCGACCGCTACCGCACAACGGCTTTCGGTTGAGAGCGGCCCGCTGCTCGAGTTGGCAACCGAGGTGCGCCGGCTCCGTGGTCTCGGTCGCGCGCGGGGCGTGGTCGCACAGGCGATCCGCTCGCTCACCTGGCCCGAGCGCGGCGAGCGGCTCGTTTACAGCGTGGATGTGGCAAGGCTTCCGCGACCCAACGTGAGCCTCGGCGAGCTACAGCGACAGTTCGCCGAAACCACTCCGAAAGAGCGCGTGATCCAGGTGGCAGAGCTCAACCGCTCGCTCAGCTTCCTTCAGCAGGGGATGACGGAGTGAGCGGAGACCATCCCCGCCGCCAGCAACGGGGCCTCGCCGCTCCGGACATACTCGGCCTCTTCGCCACACTCACCAAGCACGATGTCGCGTTCCTCGTGATCGGCGGCGTCGCGGTCGCACACCACGGCTACATCCGCAGCACCAAAGATCTCGACATCATCCCGGAACCAACGGAAGCCAATCTCGGGCGCCTTTGGGATGCCCTGCTCGAGATGGAAGCACACCCTCTCGAGCTCGGGGACTTCCGCCCTGACGAACTTCCGGCGCCGCTCAGCCTCGAAGGACTCCTCCAACTCGGCAACTGGGCCCTGTCAACGACATTCGGCCGCCTCGACATCCTCCAATACCTGAACGGCAAACTCGAGACGCGCGAGCACTACGACGCTCTCGAGGACGAGGCCGACGAGATGCCACTGCCCTCGGGAAACGTCCTCTTCACAAGCTACGAAGACCTGATCGACTTCAAGAACATCGCCGGACGCGACCAGGATCTCACCGACATCCGCGCACTCCGCGAAGCACGCGGCGAAACGGACAGCTTCGACGGCTCACCTGCTGACTGAGGACTCGCACCGACACGCGCAAGGTGGCGTACAACGGATACCCCACTTCCGTTTTGAGCACACCGAGACGTTCTCCGCTCGGAGCGACCTCAGCTGGAGTCACGTGGATATACCCCTTTGTCGAAATGTGTCCGTCTGGTGCCGACCGTGTGCTCGAGAGCCCGTATCGTCCTCGACGAGGTCTATGTGGCGGAGTTGAAAGAGATCCACGATCTCTACGGTCGGCGCGGCTCCGAGTCGCGCGCCTCGGGCGACATCGTCGACGTGGCTCGGGCCGCGACGTTCGGCGCGGTCGACACCCTTCTCGTCGACATCGACGAGGTCGTGCCGGGCGTCATCGACGAGGTCGTGCCGGGCGTCATCGACGAGGCGTCGGGCGCCGTCACGTTCATGGACGAGGCCGACGCGAGCGGCTACGGCGTCGTCGACGAGATCGCACGTAGGGTCTGGCTCAGTGGCGGTCGCGTGCTGGCGGCGCGGTGACATCCCGGGTGGCGGCGCGGTCGCCGCGATCCTGCGCTACCCGATCTGATCTCAATCGAGGAGTGGGCTGAGCTCGACCTGCGACGTCGAAGGTCGAGCTCGGCCCT
>JAJAZN010000206.1 GCA_026785685.1 Thermoleophilia bacterium | reverse complement strand
GCCAGCAGCCGCTCCAAACGTGCCTGCCGCGATTGCCTTCGCCATCTCGGCCGACTCCTCGCGGAACCAGGTGCCGTCCCCGAGCTCGATCGCCGGCAGAGCGTTCTGGCCCGTCGCCTCGATCATCGCGGTGCGGCCCTTGCGGCCCGGCCACGACTCCTTGACGATCTCGTACTCGACGCCTGCATCGTCCAGCGCCTTCTGCACCTTCCAGCACGGATGCGAATTCAGCTTGATCCACACGTGTGGGCAGCGGTGCAGTTTGACGGCCATCTCGTTCCTCTCTCCTTCGCGGAACCCGGCACCTACGATACGCTCGTGCGCGCTGTTGTCCTAGGCCCAGACGGCAATCCCGGCCTTGCCGACGTCGCGGAGCCTGACGGATCCGGCGAGCTCGTCACCGTTCTCGCCTGCGGGTTGTGCGGATCGGATGTGGAGAAGATCGGTGTGTGGCCTGAGGGATCCGTGCTCGGGCACGAGGTCGTGGCGGAGATCGCGGGCGGCCGCCGCGTTGCCCTGATCCACCACGCCGGCTGCGGGGAGTGTGGCCGCTGCCGCGCGGGACACGAGTCGACCTGCGAGCAGTTTCCCGAGCCGACGATCGTGCCCGGTGGGTTTGCGGAGCGGGTTCGCGCTACCGGGTGGGTGGAGCTTCCTGCCGGGGTCGGCGACGCACTCGGGACCTACGTGGAGCCGCTCGCGTGCGTTCTGCGCGGGGCAGAGAAGGTGCCGCGCGGGCGGGTTCTGATCGTGGGAAACGGATTCATCGGGCGGCTATTCGGGGCGGTGCTTGCAGCGCGAGGGGACACGGTGTTCGCCGTCGACTCGCATCCACACCGGTCTGGTGCCGAGCCCGACGGGCCGGTCGACGCGGTCGTGGTGTGCGCGCCCGGGGGGGCGGATGTGGCGCTTGCGGCGGTCGAGCAGGGTGGCACAGTGCTGCTCTTCGCCGACGCCGGGATGCTGCCCACTGCTGCTGTGTATCGGAGGGAGCTGACGGTGGTCGGATCGCGGTCGGCGACACCTGCACACATGGCGGAGGCCGTGGCGCTCCTCCCCACGCTCGAGGTGCCGGAGCCGACGGTGCTTCCGTTCGCGCGGTTCGAGGAGGGGTTTGCGCTGCAGCGGGAGGGTGCAGCGCTCAAGGTGGTGCTGGTGCCGTGAGCGTCCAACCCGGGCGACCGGCTAAAGCCAGCCACCGAGCCCTTATCTTCCACGGCCCGGGCGACCTGCGACTCGAGGACGTGCCGCGGCCCGAGGCCACGTCGGAGGGAGACGTGCTCGTCCAGGTCGAGGTCGCGCTCACCGACGGCACCGACCTGAAGGCCTTCCGCCGCGGGCACCCCGTGCTGCTCGGGCCGCCGCCGAGCCCGTTTGGCCACGAGTTCTGCGGCGTCGATACCGCGACCGGCCGCCGCGTGGTCGCAGCCAACTCCGCCCCCTGCGGCACCTGCGCGCCCTGCAGCCGCGGCCAGGAGACCCTCTGCGAGAACCTCTTTCCGCTCCGGAACGGCGCCTACGCCGAATTCATCCTCGTGCCCGAGCGCATCGCGCGCACGAACCTCCTCCCCGTCCCGCCCGGCATGCCGCCGGAGGTCGCGGCGATGGTCGAGCCGCTCGCCTGCTGCTTCCACGGCGTCGAGCAGGCCGGCGTTTCACCCGGGGACACGGTTGCCGTGATCGGCCTAGGCCCGATCGGGCTCATGCTCTGCGCCTGCGTCGCGGATGCCGGCGGGTGGCCGGTCGGCGTCGGTTCACGTCCGGAGCGACGCGCGCTCGCGCCGCTCTTCGGCGCCGAGACCGGCACCGGCGAGGGCGCCGATATCGTGATCGAGGCAGCGGGAAGCGTCGCTGCCTGGGAGCACGCGCTCGAGCTCGTGCGGCCCGGCGGCACCGTCCTCGCGTTCGGCGGCCTCCCGCGGGAGAGCCGCGTCGAGGTCGATCCGTTCCGCATCCACTACGAGGAGGTGACGCTGAAGGGGGCCTTCCATCACACGCCTCGTCACGTGCGCACGGCGCTTGCGTTCCTCGGCAGCGGGGCGTATCCGTTCGAGCGATTGATCACACATCAGGTCGGACTGGAAGGCGTCGCCAGACTTCTGGCGGATCCGCCCCGCGACTATCTCAAGGCGGCAGTCGTCGTATCGGGGTAGACAGCGATGCCTTCAGCATCAGCTGCGTAACGCTGACGGTGATCCCACGATACGAGCAGCGGGTCAAAGGCACGGAGGCCGATCGCACTCGCAACGTGAATCGAATCCATCCCGCGGAGGCTGTGTTTCACTCCGATCACAGCAGCTGAGTCGACAACGTCGCTGTCGGCCTCGACCAAATACGCCCGACCACGAAGGAACGCTCCGTCGATGACGTCGGGATCCACTGCAGCGCGCCTGTACCGCCCCGACCGGATTGCGGCCGCGAGCGCACACGCGAGCTCCGCGTGGGAAACCCGGCTCGTTGCGAGTGGAGCCCCACTATCCCAGACATCTCGCGCGACATCCGAGCCGGCCTCGTCGAGGAAGAGCTTCACGAGCGCCGAGGAGTCCAGGTATGCGATCACACCGGGTCATCCTCGGTTCCGGGCTCTGGGCCTGGGCCGGGCCAGGGCCTTCCACGCACCCACATCAAGTAGTCCAACATCGTTGGGCCTTCACCGACGAGTTTCATCAGCGGCGGCAGCGGCTTCGGATTCCCTGTCGGCGGCGTGATCCGGCCCTCTCGAATCATGCGATCCCAGGCGGACTCGGCCGCACTCAGCAGGGCCTTCGGTTGACCTCGCTCGGTGACAAGGATCTCCTCGCCCGCTGCTGCACGATCAAGCCATTCGGCCAGATTCTCCCTCAGCTCACGGACACCGACTTCCACTCTCATACGATGAAGTGTACGCGGCGACACCGCAAGTGTCCACGAGTGACATGTCTCCCTCAGGCAGGGAACAGCGTCAGGTCCGGCTCTCTTTCGCCGCGAAGCTCGTCGAGGTCGACCTCGACCCACGCGAGTCCGCGCGATTCGGCGAGCGTGCGTGCCTGCTTCACCACCTTCTGGCCCGCGAGGATGCCGCGACACGCGGCCATTCCCGGCAACGTCTGGATTCGCTCGAGGTAGCGGGAGAGCTGCTCGACGGCGTCGATCGTGGCGATCCGCTTGATCTCCACCGCGACCCAGGCGCCGTCCCGGTCGCGACACATCAGGTCGACGGGGCCGATGTCCGTCTGCCACTCGCGCTCGACGAAATGGAGGCCCTCACCGAGGACGTCTGGGCGGCCGGCCAGCTCGAGCTGGAGATCGCGCTCAACGCCGTCCTTGGCGAGCGCCGCCGCCTCCCCCATGTCGTGCTCGACGTCGCTCAGGATCTCGACGATCCGGATGTCGAGGCGATCCTCGGTCTTGCCCGCGCGCTTGCGCACGACGATTCGCTCCGGTGGCTCACCCTCGTGTTCGATCACCGTCGGCGGCGTCATCCAATTCTGGGGCTTGAAGCCACCCGTGTCGGCGTGGACGAGAAACGACCCGTCCGACTTCAACATCAGCAGTCGCACGGCCTCCGGCAGGACGGCGTTGAGGCGGCCGGAATAGGTGACCTCACAGCGGGCGACGATCAGGCGCACGTCAGTGCTCAGGCGCGCGCGACGCGCGAGCCGCCGACGATCCGCTCCGAGCCGTCGGGGAACCGAACGAGCGCCTTGCCGTTGCCGTCGTAGTCCGGCGACCAGACGAGGAGCTCGGCGTCGTCGCCTGCGACGGTGACGGCCTCGCCGAGCGACGGAGCGACACCGCGCCAGTAGGTCACGAACGGGTTGTGCTCCCACTCGCGCCCGATCGTCGTCTCCTCGGTGTGACCGGGAAGCACGCGGATCTCCGGTGCGAGTGTCATCAATCCCTCCATCACGGAGTGCTGCACCACATCGGCCGGGCCGCCGCCGACCGCATCCTTGAAGAGAACGTCGCCGCTGAAGCAGATCTCGTCGTTCACGACGAACGCGAGCCCGTCGTCCGAGTGGCCGGGAAGCGCGATCGCCCGCACCGTCAGCCCGCCCGTGACGAGATCGCCCATCACGACCGGGATTCCGAAGCGATCGCAGAGCTCGTCCTCGTGCTCCACATGATCGCCGTGGGCGTGCGTCCGCAGGAGATGCGTGGGCGTCAGGCGCTCGCGCTCGACGAGCTCGAGCAGCGGCGCGAGAGGTGCTCCGCTGTCGACGAACACCGCTGTCCCGCCCGGCGCATCGCCCAGGACGTAGGCGTTCGACAGCCACTGGTCGTGCATCGATCGTGCGACGAGCATGGGTACACCCTACGCAATCCACCGTGGCTGGTTAAACTGCACGTCAATGCGTCGCACCCACGTCGTAGCCGCACTGCTCGTCCTCGCCATCGGCCTGCTGGCTGCAGGCTGTCTCAGCGGCACGGATCAGGCAGCGACGCCCGACAAGGTCGTCGGCGAGGTGCCTGTTGCAGCACCTGACACCGAGGCACTTCCGGCGCTCGATCTCACGGGCGACCCGGTCGCCGGCAAGGCCGTGTTCACGGGCGCGTCGAGTTGCGGCGGCTGTCACACGCTCGCCGATGCCGGCGCGAGTGGCGCGGTTGGCCCCAATCTCGACGAAAGCAAACCCAGCAACGAGCTCGTCGTAACCCGGGTCACCAAGGGCCAGGGTGGGATGCCCGCCTTCGGTGAGCAGCTCACGCCCCAGCAGATCGCGGACGTCGCCGCGTACATCACGCAGTCGACCGGCGGCTGAGACTCCCACCCTCCTTCCCGGCTGACGTCCAGGCGTTCGCCTGCGACTTCGACCGTACACTCGTCGGTCGTGACGGCCTGCTCCGCCCACGCACGCGTGCCGCGATCGCACGCTCCCAGGCGGCCGGCATTCCGGTGATCGTTGCGACCGGGCGGATGTTTCGCTCGGTGCGGCCGTTCCTCGCGGAGGCCGGAATCGACGAGCCAGTCGTCTGTTACCAGGGGGCTGCGGTCGTCGACCCCGCGAGCGGCACCTTCCTGCTGCACGAGCCGCTCTCGCTCGAAGCGGCCCGCGAGGTGATAGCGCTGCTCACAAAGCTCGGGCATCCACCGAATTGCTACGTCAACGACCAGCTATACGTCGATCGCCATACCGAGTACTCCCGGCGGTACGCGGAGTTCCAACATCTTCCCGTGGAGGAGGTCGGCGACCTCGTGGCGTGGCTCGTGGAGGCGCCAACGAAGCTCGTCGCCGTCGCCGACCCGCAGGAGATCCCGGCGCTCCGGGCGGCCGTTGCAGAACGGTTTGCCGGTCGGATGTACCTCACGACCTCGCTCCCCCACCTGCTCGAGATGGGCAATCCGGCCGCCTCCAAGGGATCGGGAATCGCGTTCGTTGCCGAGCGCCTCGGGGTCTCGCTCGACCGGATCGTCGCCTTCGGTGACGGCGAGAACGATCTCGAGCTAATCGACGAGGTGGGCTTTGGGATCGCCGTCGAGGACGCAAACCCGTTGCTCCTCGCGCGGGCCGACTGGGTCTGTCGGAGCGCGGAGGTCGAGGGCGTCGCCGCCGTCATCGACGCGTACCTAGACTTGCTCGCATGATCGACCTCAGGGCAGCCCGCGCCGACCCCGACACCTGGCGCATCGCGCTCGCGCGCAAGGGTGCCGGAGAGGCGTTCGACGTGCTGCTCGCCGCCGACGAGAGCTGGCGTGCACTCGTGCCGCGCGTCGACGACCTGCGTAGCACGACCAAGCTGAAGGGCAAGCCGACTCCTGAGCAATTGGAGGAGCTGCAGCACGTGAAGGAGGAGCTTCGCGCCGCGGAGGAGGAACTTGCGGCCGCCGAGGCTGCCCGCGAGGCAGCGCTCGCGCTCGTTCCGAACCCGCCGCATCCGTCTGCCCCCGACGGCGATACCGAGGACGACGCTGTAGAGCTGCGCCGTGTCGGCGAGCAACCCGTGCTCCCCGACGCGAAGGAGGCGAGCGAGGTCGGTCGCTTCGAGCTCGAGCGCGCCGCGCGGCTCTCGGGCTCGCGCTTCGGCTACATCGTCGGCGACACGGCCCTGCTTGCGTTCGCGCTGTACCGCTTCGCGCTCGATCACGCCGCGTCCGCCGGCTTCACGCCGGTGCTCCCGCCCGTGCTCGTGCGAGAAGAGGCGATGATCGGCACGGGATTCTTCCCTACCGAGAAGTCGAACATCTACGAGCTCGAGCAGGACGGACTCTTCCTCACCGGCACCTCCGAGGTCGCTCTCGCAGCCATGCACATGACCGAGATCCTCGAGGGCGGCGAGCTGCCGATCCGGTACGCCGGCTTTTCGACGTGCTTCCGCCGCGAGGCGGGAGCCGCGGGCAAGGACACTCGCGGGATGTTCCGCGTCCACCAGTTCAACAAGGTCGAGATGTTCGTCTTCACGACGCCCGACGACGCCTGGGCCGAGCACGATCGCATGGTCGCGCTCGAGGAAGATCTCCTCACGCAGCTTGGCCTCCCCTATCGCGTGGTCAACGTCGCTGCGGGTGACCTGGGCGCGCCGGCCGCGAAGAAGATCGACATCGAGGCGTGGTTCCCGACCCAGGAGCGCTACCGCGAGGTGACGTCGTGCTCGAACACGACCGACTTCCAGGCGCGGAGGCTCGGGATCCGCTTCCGCGGCGAGGACGGCCTCGAGACGCCGCACACGCTCAACGGCACCGTCGTCACCGATCGCGCCCTACTCGCGATCCTCGAGAACTTCCAGGGTGAGGTACCCGATGTGCTTCGCGCCTATGGCGCACCCGAACGCGTCAGCGGCTGACGTCGGGCGGCAGCGGCCGCTTGAAGGCCGCGTGCTTGCGCGTCACGCTGACGAGCTCCCAGCCCTTGAGACCGAGCACGTTCCAGTCGGCTTCGTCCGCCGAGCGCTTGCCCTGTCGCTTCTCGAGCCGGTACTCGAACTGCGTCTGCGTGGACGTCGGTCGCGGCTCAGCGGCGCGCGGACAGCCCGACCCCTGCAGGGCCTCGCTACGAGCTCGGTCGAACGCGGTCCGAAAAGGAGACGGTGACACCTCCGGGTCGTCGAGCTCGTGAGCGGCGCCCGGCGCGTGCCAACCCCCGCGCGCCCACCCCGGGGTGGTTTTAAACAAAACCCCCCCCCCCCCCCATATAAACCAAGGGGGGGGGG
>JAJAZN010000205.1 GCA_026785685.1 Thermoleophilia bacterium | reverse complement strand
GGTACGCTCTTCCACCGCGAACTCCGTCCCCCCTATCCGGGCGTCACACGGTACGCGTCGAAAACAGCATTCAGCTGCCGCAGGCCGGAGAGCAGAGAGCGCAGGTCGTTGACGTCGCCGAGTTCGGCCGTATACCAGTTCTTCGCCATCCCGTCCTCGACCGTGCCTCCATAGGCGACGATGTTTGCCCCGTGCTCGGAGAATGTCCGCCCCACGTCCTCGAGGAGTCTCGCTCGATCCCAGGCCTCGACGGCGATCTGGACACGGAAGCTCGCCTTGGCATTCCCCTCCCACTCGACCGGCGTGAACCGCTCGGGGTTGCGCATCAGTGCCTTGACGTTCGGGCAGTCGGCCCGATGGATCGTGATCCCACGACCGAGTGAGATGTAGCCGCGGATGTCGTCACCCGGCACCGGCGTGCAGCACTTTGCGAGCCGAAGCAGGACGTCGTCGACACCCTGGACGACGATCCCGAGGCTCTCGCCGGCGACGGTCGACCGGGCCTTCGGCGCCTTCAGCGTGATCGCGGGCTCCTCGGCGACCTGATCGGTCTTGAGGCGCTGCAGGACCTTGTTGACCACCTGGCCGGTGCCGAGCTTCCCGGAGCCGACCGCAAGGTAGAAGTCCTCCGCCTTCTTGAAGCCGAGGTCGCGGATCACCTGGGCGAGAACGGCCGAGCCCTGCAGCTTGCGGTAGGGCAGGTTCTGCGCCTTCAAAGCCTGATCAAGCGCCTCGCGTCCCTTGGCCTCGGTCTCGCCCTTCGTCTCACGCTGGAACCACTGACGGATTCTGCTGCGGGCGCGCGACGATGCTGCAACCGACATCCAGTCGCGGGACGGCCCTCTTCCGGACTTCGTCGTCAGGATCTCGACGAAGTCGCCATTCTTGAGCTTGTAGTGGAGCGGCACGATGCGGCCGTTCACCTTGGCGCCGACCGTGTTGTGCCCGACGTCTGTGTGCACGGCGTAGGCGAAGTCGATGGGTGTTGCGCCGGCGGGCAGCGTCTTCACTTCGCCCTTCGGCGTGAAGACGTACACCTCGTCGTCGAACAGATCGGTGCGGAGCGTCCGCATGTACTCGGCCGGGTCCTGGTCGTCCCCCTGCCAGTCCATCAGCGTCTTGACCCAGGCGACCCACTCGTCGTCGCCCTTCGACGAGGAGCGGCCGCGTTTGTAGAGCCAGTGGGCGGCGACGCCGAACTCCGCCTCCTCGTGCATCTCGCGAGTGCGGACCTGGATCTCGAGCGGGCTCCCGTTCGGCCCGATCACCGTCGTGTGGAGCGAGCGGTAGCGGTTCAGCTTCGGCATCGCGATGAAGTCTTTGAACCGCCCGGGCATGGGCTTCCAGAGGGCGTGGATGATCCCGAGCGCCGCGTAGCAGTCGCGCGTCCCTTCGTCCCCACCCCGCTCGATCAGGACGCGCATCGCCGTCAGGTCGTAGATCTCGTTGAACTCGCGGCCCTTCTTGGCCATCTTGTCGTAGATCGAGTAGAAGTGCTTCGCGCGCCCGGAGATGTCGGCCGGTATGTCCGCCTTCTCGAGGTCGTCTACCAGTTCGGCCGCCGCCGCCTCGACCTGCGCCTCCCGGTCGGCGCGACGGTCCGCGACCATCGCCTTGATCTCGGCGTACTTTCGCGGATGGAGGATCTGAAACGAGAGATCCTCCAGCTCCCACTTCACCGCGTGGATCCCGAGGCGATGCGCGAGTGGCGCGTACACCTCGAGCGTCTCCTTGGCCTTCTGCACCTGCTTCTGCTTGCCGAGATACTCGATCGTGCGCATGTTGTGAAGCCGATCAGCCAACTTGATCAGGATCACGCGCACGTCCTTCGCCATGGCGACGATCATCTTGCGGTAGTTCTCGGCCTCCGCCTGCTCGCGGCTCTGGAAGCTGATTCGCGTGAGCTTCGTCACACCCTCGACGAGCTGGGCGACCTCTGGGCCGAACGACGCGCGAAGCTCGTCGACATCGGTCTCCGTGTCCTCGATCACGTCATGAAGAAGTGCCGAGGCGATCGTCTGGGCGTCGAGGTGCAATTGCGCGCAGATCAGTGCGACGCCGAGCGGGTGGTTGATAAACGGCTCACCGGAGCGGCGCACCTGACCACGGTGGGCCTGCTCGGCCTCGTCGAATGCCCGGCGGATCAGCTCCTTGTCGACCCCAGGGTTGTAGGCCTCGACGCTCGCGATCAGCTCGCTGACGAGGTCGTCCTGGTGGCGTTCTGCATCGACGACAGCCATGGTCTCAGTCTACTGAGGGGCTCGAAAACGTCCGGGGCCCATTCGGGTGACAGGAGCCGGGGCAGATCTGCCGAAAGAACTGAGGCCATGAGCTCCCTCCGAAGATACTTCGAACGCCGCCGCGTGCTTCGGCTCCTCGCCGAGATCGAGCGATCGATGGCGCGCTCGCCGCGCCGCGGCCTCCCTGCGGAGCGCTGAGCTCTGAGCCTGGATCCACGGTTTGCGTGATCGCGAGGCGCGCGGCGGGGTCGTCAGGACGTGGGGGGATGGGGCCCCGCAGGCCGGTGGCC
>JAJAZN010000204.1 GCA_026785685.1 Thermoleophilia bacterium | reverse complement strand
GCGGTTGGGGGTGGCCGCCGCGCGCGCGCTCCCCACACTAACGACTCGCCCGGGCGCGCGCCCCGCCGGCGCATCACACCCCCCAAAGTGGTGCGGCCGCCAACGGCGGCCCCACCGAACGTCGCGCCCCGGAGAGGAGCGTCTCCTCTCTCCTAGACGAGCGCCTTCATGAAGATGGCGACATCCTCAGCCGGGAAGGTCTCCGTCTCGACGATCTCCAGCCTGGCAATCTTCGCGAGCACGCGGAACGCGGTCTCGTTGTCCGGATAATGCGAGATCTCACGCACAGGAGGTGGGCATACTCCGCAGCGTGCGTCGCTTGCCCCTTGCACTGATCGCCTTCCTCTGCCTCGCGTCGGCTCCCATCGCTCTGCCGGCGATCCCGAGTCCCCCGGCCGGATCGCTGCCGGGGATGCAGAGCCGGGCTCGAACGCTTCCGTCCACGGTGCTCGTAGCCGAGGCGATCGACCATGCAGGACTGCGCCGCGTCCTCGAGCGCGGCGGGTACGCCGGAGGGAACGAGCGCGAGTTCTACGGCAAGACCGCCGTCTTCAACCACGTCACGGAGCAGGTGCTTCGCTTCGGAAACCCCGCCGGGGCGGGAGCGTACCTGCGCTGGCTCCGCGCGCACGCCGCGCAATCGCTCGGGGCCCCACGATCCATCACCGCAACCCGTCTCGGGGATGGAGGCTTCAACTACCGGCCTCAGGGGTGTGGGTGCCACACCGAGACCCCGACGTACCTGATCGCATGGCGGCACGGGAACCTCGCTCTGACCGTGCTCGCAAGCGGTGCCGAAGCGAATCGGAGGACGGTGAACGCGCTCGCCAGCCGCCTCGACACCGCCGCCGCCTGACCTCCGGTGACGCTCCTGTTGCGAACCGCCGCAGCCGCACCGCTTGACTCTCCGAGGGGCGAGGAGTCTAATCGCACCACAGGTACCCAGACCAGGAGGATCAGCAATGGCGGCGGATGAATTGGATCGACGTCTTTCACGCGAAGAGTTTCTCCGGCGGGCGGCCGTGCTCGGCGGGGTCGGTGTTCTCGCTGGGGCCGGCGTCAGCCGCGCAAATGCAGCCGGACTGATGGGGTCGGCGGCACGGGCCGAGTCGGGAGCGCTCCAGGTGCTCGACTGGTCCGGGTACGAGGTGAAGGACCTCTGGAAGCAGTACGCGGCCGCGCATCCCGACATGAAGCCGAAGTTCACGTTCATGACGAACGAGGCGAACGCACTCGGGAAGATGCGGGCGGGCCTCAAGCCCGACCTCGTCCACCCGTGCGTCGGCTGGGTGAGGGACTTCGTCAACGCCGGTTTCGTCCAGCCGTTCACCCCGGCTCTGATCAAGAACCTCAAGAACCTCAATCCTGCGATGGTCAAGGCCGGGAGGATCAACGGGAAGCAGTACTGGATTCCCGCCGACTGGGGCTTCTCCAAGCCCCTTTATCGGAGCGACAAGGTGAAGCCGAAGGATCGGTCGTGGAGCATCATGTTCGACGAGCGCTACAAGGGGAAGATCGCCTGGTTCGACGACATCAACCAGCTCGTCTGGGCGGGGTACTACCTCGGCTTCAAGAAGCCGTACGATCAGACCGACGCCGAGTTGAAAAAGTCACAGGAGCTGCTCAAGTCGAAGAAGCACCTCGTCCGCATGTTCTGGTCTTCGGAGACCGACCTGCAGAACGCGTTTGCATCCGGCGAGGTCTGGATTGCCTACGCCTGGCCCGCGGACTACGCAGCGATGAAGGCGAAGAAGCTCCAGGTGGTCTACATGCAACCCAAGGAGGGTGCTCTCTCGTGGGTCTGCGGTTTCATGCTCGGGAAGAGCTCGCCCCGAGTCAAAGCCGCTCACTCTTATGTCGACGCCTGGAGCTCGAGACAGGCCGGGTCCTGGCTCGAGACGAACTACGCCTACGGGTCGGCGAACACGACGTCGAAGCCGGCCGATCCTACGCTCCTCAAGGCGCTGCAGCTCGACAACCCGAAGTCTGTCGGCGAGCCGCTCGGGCACATGGATCGTTACTACCCGCGCAGGTCGGTCTACGCCAAGCTCTGGGCCGAGGTCAAGGCATCCTGAGCCTGGGCAACCACCCTTCGGAATGACGACGGAGACCGACCACGTGCCTTCGCCGGCGTCGCGCAAGCACCGCCGGCGAAGGCCCGACCTGACGACGCCGGGCCTCCTGGGCCTACCGCTCGGCTGGCTGATCGTCTTCTTCGTCATCCCGATCTGCTTCGTCGGGGCGTACAGCGTTGGCGCGCTCTCCCTCTTCCCGGGAGCGCACGAGATGACGTTCTCCGCGTGGAACGACTTCCTGCACGGCTCCGTGTACCTCTCCCTGTTCTGGAGATCGGTTCGCATGTCGTTCACAGTGTCGGTGGTCGTCGTACTGTTCGCTTATCCCCTCGCATACTTTCTGGCGCTGAGCGGGACGAAGCGGAAGTACGTCCTGCTGCTCATCCTGATCGCACCCTTCCTGACCAGCTACCTCCTCCGCGTTCTCGCCTGGAAGGTGATCCTCGGCTCGAACGGTGTGCTCAACAGCCTGCTTTTTTGGACTGGGCTGCGAGACCCCGACCACCCCATCTCCCAGCTGCTCTACAGCAAGTTCGCGGTGATGCTCGTGCTCGGCTACGTCTGGCTTCCGTTCGTGGCGCTGCCGATCTTCGTCTCGCTCGAGAGCCTCGACCGGCGCCTGCTCGAGGCAGCGAGCGACCTGGGCGCGAGCCGCTGGCAGTCGTTCCGAAAGATCACACTGCCCCTTAGCCTTCCCGGCGTCGCGGCCGCGTTCATGTTCGTCTTCATCCCCACGGTCGGCGAGTTCGTGACGCCCTCGCTCGTCGGCGGAGTGTCCGGCTACATGTACGGCAACCAGATCGTCGATCTCTTCGGCGCGAGCCTCGACTGGCAGACCGGCTCGGTCCTCTCGCTCTTCCTGCTGTTCGTCGTCGCGACGTTGACGCTCGTCTTCTCGCGGTTCCTCCAGATCGGAAGGGTGACGACCGGCTGATGGACGTTGCCCTCTCGAAGAACGGAGCACGGATCCTGCAGGTCTTCTTTTTCCTCGTCGTCGCGTTCCTGTACGCGCCGATCCTGATCCTCCTGATCTTCTCGTTCAACAACTCCGACCTGCCGACCTTCCCGCTCAGCGGCTTCACGCTCGAGTGGTATCGGCAGTTCCTGCACGATTCTGAGCTCCACGCCGCGCTACGGACAAGCGCGATCGTCGCCGTCATATCGAGCATCGGCGCCGTTGCGCTCGGGATTCTCGCGTCGCTCGCCTTGACTCGGCGCAGGTTCCGCGGGATGGCCGCGGTGTCGGCGCTAATGCTGAGTCCCCTCGTGATCCCCTACATCGTCTTCGGGATCTCGCTGCTCCTCTTCTTCCACGCAATCTCGTTCCCGCTCTCGTTCGCGAGCCTGGCGATCGCCCACATCGTGCTCAGCGTCCCTTACACGATCCTCGTGCTCGTACCGCGCCTCGAGCAGATCGACAGCAGCCTCGAGGAGGCGGCCCGGGACCTCGGGGCAAACCGGTTGCGCACGTTCCGCAGCATCGTGCTGCCGCTGATCTTTCCGGCCGTCGTCTCGGCGTTCCTGATCGCGCTCGTCGTCTCGTTCGACGAGTACGCGGTCGCCTCGTTCGTGGCGGGGCAGCAGACAACGTTCCCGATCTACCTCTACGGTGCCCTCCGCTTCCCGAGCCGCCTCCCGGAGGTGATAGCCGTCGCGGTCGTCGTGATGACGGTGTCGCTCGTCGTCGTCGTTGGGGCCGAGATCGGTCGTCGGCACGCCGAGGGGCGGCTCGGCGATCTCGACCTGCCCTAGGAAGGGACGGGCGGAGCAGCGGCGAGGATCGAGGTCTGATCGACCGGCCACGTGAGCACGACCCGAGTGCCACTCGTGCACGCCGACAGTTCCTCGTCCGCAAGCCGGTGGCAGAGGATCGTGGCTGCGGCGGTCTCGACCTTGAACTGGGTGAACATGCCGAGGTAGACGACCTCGGCGATCTCGCCCACGAGGCGTGAGCCGTGCTCGGGTGTCGAGGCGGGAACGGGGTCGATGCGGACCTGCTCGGGGCGGACGGAGACGCGGATCGTGTCGCGTGCGCGAACGTCGGTTCCGGCCGCAACGACGACACGCTCGCCGTCGCCGTAGCGTCCCACCGCCAGGTTGCCCACGACTTCGGCCACGACAACCTCGAACGCGTTCAGCGACCCGATGAAATCGGCAACGAATGGGGTTTCGGGGTGATCGTAGATCTCCCTTGGACTGCCGATTTGCTCGACCCGGCCGGCGTTCATGACGGCGATCCGGTCGGACATCGCGAGCGCCTCCTCCTGGTCGTGCGTCACGTAGACGAACGTCGTCCCGAGTTCACGTTGGATGCGCTTCAGCTCGGACTGCATCGTTCGCCTCAGCTTCACGTCGAGAGCGCCGAGCGGCTCGTCGAGGAGCAAGGCGGCAGGACTGTTTACGAGCGCCCGCGCCAGCGCGACGCGCTGCTGCTGGCCGCCCGACAATTGGCGCGGCCTGCGGCGTTCGAGCCCTTCGAGCTCGACAATCCGGAGCATCGCCGTGATCCGCTCCCGGTGCTCGCCTTTCGGAATCTGGTTCATCTTCAGCCCGAACGCCACGTTGTCGTAGATCGACATGTGCGGGAAGAGCGCGTACTGCTGGAACACCATGTTGACCCGACGCTTGTTCGGTTGCGTATCGGTGACGTCGTCGCCGTGGAGCAGGATCCGGCCCGTATCGGGAAGCTCGAATCCCGCAATCATCCGTAGCGTCGTCGTCTTCCCACACCCCGAGGGCCCGAGCAGCGAGAAGAACTCGCCGTCCTGGATCCCGAGGTCGAGCTCGTGGACGGCGACGTGGCTCCCGAAGCGCTTGCTGACGCCCTGGAGCGTGATCGCTGTATCGAGCGGCGCCTCCGACATGAGGGCCGAGTCTATGCCAGGGAGCGACGAAGCGACAGTGCGCCTGCCTTCCACCATAGAGTGGCGACGTGACGCACTCTGACCTCGCGGCTGAACGAGCAGCTGCACTCCCACCGTTCGGAACCGTCGAGATCCTCGCTGCGGTCGAGGGGGCCGAGCGCGTCCTCGACGCAGGGTGTGGCAGCGGCCGGCTCACCGTGTCGCTCGCGAAGGCAGGCGCCGACGTCACAGGGATCGACACGAACACAGGGCAACTCGAGCAGGCTCGCGGTCGCGCCGAGGAGGCGGGCGTCGCGCTGACGCTGCTGGGCGCCGACTTCAACGCAGCGCTGCCGTTCGCGGATGGCTCATTCGATGCCGTCGCGAGCAGGCTCGCCCTGATGGCGGCCGCCGACCCGGTCGCGACGTTGCAGGAGTCCCAACGCGTGCTCGAGCCGGGCGGGCGGATCGTCACCGTCCTCTGGGCTTCGCCGGCCGAGAACCCCTGGTTCGGCGTGCCGCGCGAGGCGATCGCAACCGTACTCGGCTCCGAGCGCGCCGCCTTCGCACGCGCCTTCGGGAAGCTCGGCGACCCGGAGGAGGCGGCGGCGGCCCACCGCTCGGCCGGCCTGCACGGCGTCGAGGCGAGCCACCTACACGAGCGACGCACCGCCCCCGACGCGGCGATGTACTGGCAGGAGCTCTCGACCGAGAACGGCCACTTCCGCCGCGTCGCCGCCTCACTCGACGACGCCGAGCGAGCTGCTCTCGCCGCCGAGGTCGACCGTCGGCTCGAGCCCTACCGCGAGGGCAACCAGCTCTCGCTCCCGCGGACACTCGTTCTCGTTACCGCGCACAGCAATGACGGCTGAGCCGTCACCGGCCGTCGCGACTGCCCTCGTCGTCTCGGATCACTTCCCCGGTGGCCGCGAGCGCTCGGACGATCTTCGTCGCGCGGTGCAGGCCCTCGCACGCCAGGAGACCGCGGAGCAGTTCGACATTCTCGTATGCGATTCGGAGTGCTTCAGGGCCGACATGCCGCCCGACTTCGACCGGCTCCATCCTCGGCTCCGCGTCCACTTCTGTCCCGACTACGGCTCCTACGCCGTCAAGAACGCCGGCGTCGCTGCTGTCGAGACCGAGTTCGTGGCGCTGCTCGATGCCGACTGCGTGCCCCGGCCCGACTGGCTCGATCGCATGCTCGCGGCGACCCGAGCCGATCCGCAGATCGGAGCAACGAGCGGCCCCACGACATACCCCGGTGATTCGTTCATCATTCGTGCGTTCGCTCTTCTCGGCCGCTCGTACACCAACCCGGGTACGCGCGGGCCGACGCGGTTCATCGCGATCAACAACTGCCTCTTCCGCCGCGCCGCCTACCTGGAATCGCCGCTGCCGGAAGGCATGGGCACGTTCCTGTCCAGAATCCAGTCCGAGACGATGCTGGAGCGCGGCTGGACGATGTTCTTCGATCCAGCGGTGGGCGTTACCCACGACTACGACGGACTGGCGGTGGAGGCAGACTTCCGCCGCAACTGCGGCTACGGCACGATCCGCACGCGGCTCGAGGATCCATCGCTGCCCTTCGCCGGGCTCGTCCGCCGCGGGCCTATTGCCATCCTCCCGATCCTCGCAGGCAAGCTGATCGAGAGCTGGCAGGATTGCCCCTCCGCTGCGGGAAGCACTATCGCGTCACAGGCCCTGCCCTGCCTGCCGCGATGGTGCTCTCGATCCTGCTGCACCTGCTCGAAGTCCCCGGGATGCTGCAGGCCTACCGGCGTGCGCGCCTCGAGGGTTCCGCGTTCCGGTGACGCGGATTTTCTTCCCGTCGATCGTAAACCCTTCCTTCCGCGGGGGTGGGGCGTGGACGGTCACGCGGGAGCTCGTCCGCCTGCTCGAAGAGGGCCCGCTCGCCGCGGATGTCGAGGTGATCGCCTGTCAACGCCGCACGGGCCGCTCTCGCCGCCTCCGCCAGGCGAGGGCTATCGTCGCGTCGCTCGTCTCCCCACTTCCTGCGAAGGTGCAGTTCACCAAGGACGCCGGGCTTCGAGGCCTGGTTCGAGAGGCGCTCGCCTCCCGCCCGTTCGATCTCGTCCTGATCAACGGCTCGGATCTCCTCTGGCTGCTCCCCGACGTTCCGCCGACCATGCAGCGTGCGCTGATCGCACACAACATCGAGAGCAAGCTGTTCGAGGCCAAGGTCGCAGCTGCCGGTGGCGGACTGCGGCCGTTCCGCCGGTTGACGAACCGCGAAGGCCGTCGCCTTCACGACTTCGAGCTCGATGGCCTCGGCCGGGTAAGGCGGGTCGGCTTCCTCTCGTCGGCCAACGAGGCCTACACGCGCACGCAGGCCCCCGGCCTCCGCACCATGACCCTCCCGCCCGTCTTCGGCGGGCCGCCCGCCCCGCGGCCGTCCGCTCGGGTCGCCTCGCCGGGACACCTCGAGCTCGGCATGGTCGCGAACTTCGACTGGTGGCCGAACGTGCACGGTCTGAACTGGTTCCTCCGTGAGGTCTTCCCCGGCGCGCCGGGGCACGCACGGCTCCACCTCTACGGGCACGGCAGCGAGTCCGTCGCGCCTTCCCACCCGCGAATCGTCAGCCACGGCTTCGTCCACGACCTGAGCGAGGTCTGGTCGGCCTGTGACTTCATGATCTGCCCCATCCGTACCGGTAGCGGCGTGTGCGTCAAGGTCGCCGAGTCGCTCTACAACGGCGCGCCGGTGCTCGCCACGCACAAAGCGGCCCGCGGCCTTCCGATCACATCAGGGCCGGCAGTGGCACTGTTCGATCAGCCGGAGGAATGGATTCGCTTTCTCCACCGCGACGCCCCCGCATTCGCCGGTGAGACCGTTCCGGTAGCCGTCTCGGCACGATTCCACGCCGCCGCCTACGCGGAGCCCCTGGCCACGTTCCTCGGCCCGTAGGCGGGGCCGCTGGCCGCGGCAGACAGTCCGTCTAGACTTCGCACCGTGGTAGCCGCCGTTCGGCGACGCCCCCGTAGCTCAGTGGATAGAGCAGTGGTTTCCTAAACCGCGTGCGCAAGTTCGATTCTTGCCGGGGGCATCCCAGTATTCATGCGGTTTACGGCCGTGTGCTGCGGTTTCGGATCGCGTGTTCGCACGAGCGGTTGTCCGCTCAAGTCCGCTGAAGAGGGGTGCGGACTGGCCCACGACTGGCTCACAAGAGGGGCTATTGGTGCCCATCAGCACCATGATTCCGCATCGATGGGTGAGTAGTCGGTTCTCCTAGGCGGGGCTGCCACTTGGCTCCTCAGAGGCGCGTGGCGGTGGTTCGTCCCAGGTTCTCGAGCAGCGCCCGCGTCCTGACAGCCGAGACGAGGTTGCCCTTTTGCTCGTTGAGACTTAGTGCTTGCTCGAGCTCCACCAGCGCCTCCTGTGGGCGTCCGCCGATGCGGAGGACTTCGGCGAGATCCTCGAGCACACGTGCGTGGACGTCGAGGTAGTCGGTGTGCCGTACCATCTCGGTTGCCTCGCGTGCAAGGCGCTCGGCGTTCTCGAGGTCCTCCGGTGGGCGAGCAGCTTCGCGCGGGATTGCCG
>JAJAZN010000203.1 GCA_026785685.1 Thermoleophilia bacterium | reverse complement strand
GAGGCTCTCAGTCCAAGCGCCGTCGCCGACAGGAGGAGCAAACTGTGGCGAGATGACAGCTCGATTCGTTGCGGTCACGATGCCCCAAACGTCAGAGTGACTGAAGGATGGAAATCACAACACAGGAGGCACATCTATGCCTGAGGTCGTCACATCCGAGGAGTTCGAGACGCCCGCTGATCGGGTCTGGGACTTCATCGCGGGGTTCGACACCCTTCCGGACTATCACGCCGCGGTCGAGGCCAGCGTGCTCTCGAAGGGAGGTGCAGAGAGGCGGCTGACGATGACGGACGAGGCTGGGGGAGGAACGGTCGTCGAGCGGCTGATGTCCTTTGATGATGAGAGACGGACGTTCGGCTATCGGATACTCGAATTGATCGATTGCCCGCTTCCGTTTGCGGATTATCAGGCCCATGTACAGGTCGAGGAGACATCACCTGCGACGTGCAAGGTTCACTGGGGCAGCACATTCAAGACAGTAGGCGCGACGGACGACGAAGCCGTGGCGATCGCTCAGGCGATCTACCAGGGGTGTTACGACGGCATTCGTCGTACGCTCGAGCTGCCCGCGCACACCTCTGCAGGTGAGTCGCCATGACGATAGGTGATGAGTTGACGCTTGCTCTCATGGTCGGCACGACACGTATGTTCACGACGTCTGACATGGAGGGAACAGATGGATGAACTCGCGCGATATAGGCTGGACGATCGGGTCGCGATCGTCTCCGGCGGGTCCGGAGGCATCGGTGTCCGTACGTGCGCCGCCCTCGCCGGTGTTGGCGCCAAGGTGGCCGTGATCGGCCGGTCCGCCGAACGGCTTACTGCGGCGACCGACGCCGTGACGGCGGCAGGCTCCGAAGCGCTCCCCATCGTTGGAGATATGACGGTCAAGGCCGACGCAGACCGGGCAGTGTTCGAGACGCTCGAGCGCTTCGGTCGCATCGACATCCTCATCAACGCAATCGGTGGAGGCGCGGGCGCCGTCTTGCACAACGCTGAAGACTATCCCG
Organism: Thermoleophilia bacterium; assembly: GCA_026785685.1. Classification (GTDB taxonomy): domain Bacteria; phylum Actinomycetota; class Thermoleophilia; order Gaiellales; family Gaiellaceae; genus Gaiella. The sequence continues at coordinate 4,641 of JAJAZN010000203.1, read as the reverse complement.
AGAAGGACTGGGACTGGATCTTCGATCTGAACCTTCGGTCGACGCTCCTTCCCTCACAGGCCGTCGCCCGGGCGATGATCGCCGCAGGAACTGCCGGCCGGATTCTCAATCTCTCGTCGGTGCGCGGCCAACTCGGCCTCAACGCCGGCTACTCGGCGTACGTCGCTGTCAAGGGCGCGATCAATGCTCTCACCCGGCAGCACGCGACCGAGTGGGCGAAGCACGGGATCACCGTGAACGCGATCTCCCCCACCTTCGTCCGTACCCCGCAGGTCGAGAGCATGCTCGCCGACAAGGAGTTCTACGAGAAGCTCATCGCCCGGATCCCGCTCGGCCGGATCGCCGAGCCCGACGATCTCATCGGCGCCATGCTCTTCTTCTGCTCTGACGCCTCGTCATTCGTCACCGGTCAGAACCTCACCCTCGACGGCGGGCTCACCGCTACCCAGTGAGCGGCTGGACACCCGCCCGCGCGCGGAGGCTCGACGAGATCGCAGGCCCGGAAGGGATCATCGTCGGGGCCGCCGTCGATCATCGTGACTCTCTCCGCACGGCGCTGGCGCAAAAGGGGCTGCCCACGCCTACCGACGATGCCCTGTCGCAGCTGAAGGTCAGGATCACCCGCGCTCTCTCCCCCGCCTCCACCGTTTTTCTCCTCGACGCCGAGTACGGGGCCGCCCAGGCCGTTGCGGCGGGCGCTCTCCCGGGCGACGTCGCGCTCGTCGTGCCGCTCGAGGCGCAGGGCTACGGGGATGTCGCAGCAAGCCCGCAAACAACGTTCCTCGACGGGTGGTCACCGTGTAAGAGCGCTCTGCTCGGCGCCGCAGGGTGCAAGCTTCTCCTTCCCTACAGAACCGACAACCCGGATCAGGCGGACCGCCAGGACGAGGTCGTCCAGGCGGCCGTCGAGGGATGCCGCTCCGCTGGGGTCGCTCTCATCCTCGAGCCGATCGTCTACGGCGAGGCCGACGCGGATCGCTTCGGCGAGCTCGTCGTCGGCGGTGCCGCCCGCCTGTCGCGGCTCGGCCCCGACATCCTCAAGGTGCAACACCCGGGCTCGGCGGACGGTTGCCGCGCGCTCGACGCCGCGTGTGGCCCCGACGTCCCCTGGGTGCTCCTCGGCGGCGGCGCCTCCGGCGAGGATCTCGAGCATCAGGTCGCAGAGGCATGCGCGGCGGGCGCGAGCGGGTTCATCGTCGGCAGGACACTGTGGGGTGGTGCACTCGTGCTCGATGCAAGCGAGGAGGCGGAGCTCCTGGCGACGGTGTCCCTGCCACTGTTCGAGCGCCTCGGCGCGGTCGCCCGCGAGCATGGGACACCGTGGCGCACGCGCGTTGGCGCGATACCGGCCCCGCCCGCCGGTCGGCTGCCCTGACTCTGCCTGAATCCGCGCTAGCCGAGTAGCTCCTCGACCTCCGGTGTCGTCGGCATGTCGTCGGCGCACCCGAGGCGAGATGCGACGAGCGCACCCGCGGCGTTCGCGAATCGTAGGGTCCGTTCGAGCGGCCACCCGGCAAGCAGCCCATGACAGAGGGCGCCGCCGAAGGCATCTCCCGCACCGAGACCGTTGACGACTTCGACGGGGATCGGTGGCACCACGATCTCCTCGTCCTGCGTCGCTCCCAGCACTCCGTCCGGGCCGAGCTTCACGATCGCGAGCTCGACGCCGAGGTTGAGGAGCGCCCGAGCGGTGTCGGATGCCGATCGGTCCCCGACGAGCGGAATCGCCTCGGTGCGGCCGCCGACGACGACCGTGGCGCGCTCGACGGCCATCCGGCCGAGTCGTCCCGGCTCGGTCTCACTCGACCAGAACATCGGCCGGTAGTCGAGATCGTGCACCGTGATCGATCTCCCATTGCGCGCATCGAGCGCCGCCAGGGTCGCCGTGCGGCTTGGCTCCTCCGAGAGGCCCGTCCCGGTCGTCCAGAAGAGCGGCACGCGCGCGATCTCCTCGAGGTCGAGCTCGTCGCGGTCGATCGTCATGTCGGGGGCGGCCGGCTCGCGATAAAACAGGAGCGGGAAGTGGTCGGGCGGGAAGATCTCGCAGAAGACGATGGGCGTTCGCAACGTCGGATGGGTTCCGACCCGAGAGGCGTCGACGCCGAATTCCTGCAACGCCTGACGGACGTACGGACCGAACGCGTCATCTCCGACCTTCGTGATCACTCCACTCGAACGGCCATACCTTGCAGCCGCGACGGCGACGTTCGTGGCCGTCCCGCCGAGCATCTTGCGGAACGTCCGCACCTCCGCGAGCGGGACGTTCAACTGCTCGGGGTAGAGGTCGACGCCGACCCGCCCCATCGTCAGCACCTGAACGTCGCCGTAACCCAGGTTTGGCGTATCACCCATCGCGCGAGGCCCCGCGAACCGCGATCCTGCTCGAGCCTCCGGCCGTGGATGCGGCCGGAGGCTCGTCGAAGGAGAAGTGCAGCAACCTCAGCGGAGCGGCATGAGGTGGGTGAACGGCTCGTCGTCCGGGAGCTGATCCCAGGCGAGGCCCTCGTCCTGCGCTGCGATGTAGCGCGGCTCGATCCCGAGCTCCTTGAGCACGATGTTACGAGCCTGCGGGATAGCGCCAGCTTTGTAGAACGCGAGATGGCGGTTGAAGCCCTGCCGGCCGAAGCCGCAGTCGGTCGAAAGGATCAACTTGTCGGCCGGAATGTGCTCGAGCGCCCTGCGCACCCTGTCTGCGACGACCTCGGGGAAGTCGGCCTGGAGCGTGCGATGACTGACAACGCCGACCGCGACCTTCTTCTTCAGCGAGTCCTTGTACGGCGCAAAGAGCGACAGCTCCTTGAGATCGTTCTCGGTCGCCTCGACCGTCCAGACATCGCCCTTGAGCCGCTCGAGGTAGATCTCGACCGAGTTCGCGTATGACTCGTCGGTGAACACCTTCTGCATGTTCGGATTGCCCCAGCACGTATGAATCCAGACCTCGACGTCGTCGAGCCCCTCGATCTCCCGGTTGAAGCAGTCGACGAGGAAGTCGAGCAGCTTCGTCTCCTTCGGGTAGTAGCACGCCATGAAGTGAAGGGTCGGCTCCTCGATCTGGATCACCTTGCACCCGGACGCAGCAAGCTGCCGGAGCTCGAGGTTCATCGCCTCGGCCATATCCCACGTCACCTGCATCTTGTCGTCGAGGTCGTAGTGATCGGTGTGACTGTCGAGGAAGAACGCGAGCACCTGCGCCGAGCACGAGCCAAACTTGATCTGCTTTCCCGACGCGGCGCTCTGCTGACCGATCCGCCAGATCTTCGCGTACTCGAGCGGGTTCTTCGGGTCGTGCTCGACCTTGCCGACGACCCGCGGCCAGCGCCACGTCTTGTAGATCGAGTCGAGCATGGTGCCGACGGGATACGCGAGCAGTGGTGAACGCGTGTTTCGTGTCTGCAGCTCCTCGTGCTCGAGACCTTTCCAACGCTGCAGGGGGTAGTGGTGCCACGAGCGACCGGCGACGTCCTCGTCGAGGTGGTAGTCACCCGTCGTCAGGATGTCGAGCCCGGCCCGCTCCTGATCGGAGATGACCATTGCATGCGCGTCGGTGAACTGCTCACGGAACCAGGGATCCATCATCGCGGTATCCAGCGGGCGACCCCACATGTTGGCCGTGTACCAGCGAGGGCGGGGCCACGAGCCCGTTACCGTCGCCGGAAGCATGAGGTCTTTCGTCGCGGTGAACAACAGCTGCCTCCCCGTTTGAGTCGGCTCCCGAGTCGAGAGCGTAGGTGTCGTGATACTACTCGGCGAGAGACACGCAGGAAGCGGACCCGACCATGGCAGCCAACCCAGGATCATGACGACGCATCAGCCAGAGCGCCGCGCCGAAATCGGCACGGCATTCGCGGGCCTTCCTACTCCGGCAGTCGTCGTTGACCTCGACAGGCTCGAGGCGAACCTCCTTTCCTGGCAGGCGGCTGTCACCTCGGCAGGTGCGCGGTTCAGGCCCCACATCAAGACCCACAAGATCGTCGAGATCGGGGCGAGACAGATCGAGCTCGGCGCGTGCGGCATTGCGTCAGCCAAGGTGTCAGAGGCCGAAGTGTTCGTCGCGGCGGGTCTCCGCGACGTCGTGCTTGCCTACCCGGTGGTCGGCGCAGACAAGGCCGAACGAATAGCCCAGATGGCTGCGCAGGGCACGGCCGTATCGGTGAATGTCGACAGTGAGCTCGGCGCCGAGGGCCTGAGCGTCGCAGCGGTGAGGCGCGGGACGCGAATCGGGGCACAACTCGAGGTAGACACGGGCCTCAACCGCGTGGGCTTCCGGCCCGACGAGACCGATCGACTCGAATCGCTGGCGCGCTTTGTGATGGCCCTCCCGGGTCTCGACCTGGAGGGAGTGACGACCCACCGCGGGATGGGATTCGAGGGTGCCGCGACGATGACACGAGCGGAGGCCGGGCTCGCCGAAGGAACGCTTCTCGTGGGGGTGGCCGAGCGCCTCCGCGCCCGTGAGATCCCGATCAGAGAGGTCACGGCCGGCAGCACGATCACCGGCCAGGCCGTCGCGGCGGTACCGGGTATCACCGAGGTGCGGGCAGGAACCTATGCGTTCAACGACCTGATGCAGCTCGGGTATGGATCGGCCACCCCCGCCGACCTCGCACTGACCATCGTCTGCACTGTCGTGAGTCACCACGG
>JAJAZN010000202.1 GCA_026785685.1 Thermoleophilia bacterium | reverse complement strand
GGGGGGCGGTGATGTGTATATGAGTCTGGGCGCGGAGCGTCTCTTCGCTATAGACGAGGAGCGGGGTGGCTAACTCGGCCGGGTGTTCGTCGGTCGTCAGTCCGCCGATCGTGAGATCGGCTCCCTCGATCCGCGCCGAGTCCGGAAACAGGCCGAGCACGTCGTCGTCGATCCCCGCCATCTCGTCCTAGACCGCTGCGGCCGCCGCTGCGTATCCGACCCGCATCTCGTCGAGCGAGATCGCCTCGTAGTCCCCGGCATGCCCCGCCTGACCGAAGTCTCGCATCCGACCTGCGATCAGCTTCTGCATCGCGGCGCGTGCAGGCTTGAGGTAGTCGCGCGGGTCGAACTTCTCGAGGGACTCCGCGAACACCTTGCGGATCGCACCCGTGACGGCGAGGCGGGAATCGGTGTCGACGTTGATCTTGCGGACGCCGTGCCTGATGCCGAGCTGGATCTCCTTCACCGGCACGCCCCAGGCGGGCTTGAGCGCACCACCGTACTGGTTGACCTGCGCCACGAGCTCGGGCGGAACGCTCGACGAGCCGTGCATGACGAGATGCGTCTCGGGCAGACGCCGATGGATCTCCTCGATCAGGTCCATCTTGAGGACATCGCCCGTGGGCTCCTGCGCGAACTTGTACGCGCCGTGGGAGGTGCCGAAGGCGACGGCCAGAGCGTCGACGCCCGTCTGCTGCACGAACTCGACGGCCTCGTCCGGATCGGTCAGGTGCACCTCGCCAAAGCCATGTCCGTCTTCGATCCCACCGAGCGTGCCGAGCTCGCCCTCGACCGTCGCGCCGCGCGCGTGGGCGTAGGCGACGACCTTTTTGGATACCGCGACGTTGTACTCGAACGACGCTGGTGTCTTCCCGTCAGCCTCGAGCGAGCCGTCCATCATCACGCTCGTGAAGCCGAGGTCGATCGCCGAGAAGCACGTCTCGGGCTCATTGCCGTGATCGAGGTGCAGCGCAACGGGGATCTCCGGGTACAGCTCGACCGCCGCCTGCATCAGGTGCCAGAGGAAGAGATCGTTCGTGTACGAGCGTGCGCCTCGCGATGCCTGGATGATCACCGGCGAGGAGGTCTCGCGCGCGGCCTCCATGATCGCCTGGATCTGCTCCATGTTGTTGACGTTGAACGCCCCGACCCCGTAGCCGCCGCGGGAAGCTTCGTCGAGGAGTTGACGCATCGAGACGAGCGGCATCTTCTGGTTCTCCCTCTGTTGTGGACGTCGTGGGTTCCAGCGTACTCACCCGCACCGGGAGACGAAGCGATGAGCACGTGGTCGCGAGCGGGAGGCGGTGGTAGAATTGCGGGAGTTGGTGCTGCTGCTTCCATAGATCAGGAGACATGTGCGGCGAGAGCCGCAGCGGCCTCCCCTGAGCCTCTCCCGCGAGAGGCTTTTTTGTACCCGGATTCTGAAACCCGACGACGAACATGACGGAGACGATGGAGCGCTACGAACCCCAATCGATCGAGCTGAAGTGGCAGAAGGTCTGGGCTGACGAGCAGTCGTTTCACGTCCCGAATCCGGATCCGGCGGAGATCGCTGCAGGTGGCATCAAGAAGTCGTACGTGCTCGAGATGCTCCCGTACCCCTCGGGCAACCTGCACATGGGGCACATGCTCGTCTACACGATCGGCGACGTCGTGACGCACTTTCGGCGCCGCAACGGCTTCCGGGTACTCCATCCGATGGGCTTCGACGCCTTCGGGCTGCCCGCGGAGAACGCTGCCATCAAGGAAGGAGGGCATCCGCGCCCGACCACCGAGAGGAACATCGTCAACATCCGTACCTCGATGCGCCGGATCGGCTGGTGGCTCGATTGGCCGCGCGAGCTCTCTACCCACGATCCCGGCTACTACCGCTGGCAGCAGTGGCAATTCCTCCGTTTCCTCGAGCGTGGCCTCGCCTACCGTAAGGGCGCGCCGGTCAAGTGGTGCCCAAACGACCAGACGGTTGTCGCGAACGAGCAGGTGCTCTCCGACGGAACGTGCGAGCGATGCGGCGCGATCGTCGAGTCGCGCGTGATGGAGCAGTGGTTCTTCCGCATCACCGACTACGCGCAGGCCCTCCTGGACGATCTCGAAACGGTCGATTGGCCCGAGTCGATCAAGGCGCGGCAGCGCAACTGGATCGGCCGCTCAGAGGGCGCCGAGGTCGTCTTCCGGGTCGATGAGTTGGACGAGGACGTGACGGTGTTCACGACGCGCCCCGACACGCTCTACGGCGCAACGTTCTTCGTGCTCGCCCCCGAGCACGAGCTGTGCTCGCGACTCGACTCGGAGGAGGTGCGGACATACGTCCGCTCCGCCTCGGCGAAGAAGACGGAAGAGCGGGCCGCAGCGACCGAGAAGACCGGCGTCTTCACCGGCCTGCACGTCGTCAACCCGGTGAACGGTGAGCGGCTGCCGGTGTACGTCGCGGACTATGTTCTCTCCGACTACGGCACGGGCGCGATCATGGCCGTGCCTGCGCACGACACCCGCGACTTCGAGTTCGCGAAGACGTTCGGGCTCCCGGTACGGCAGGTCATCCGCCCCGTCGACGACGACGTCGACGTCGAGCTTCCACATGCGTCGCACACCGTGGGCGAGGTCCTGGTCAACTCGGGCGACGTCGACGGGCTCCCAGCTCCGGAGGGCGGGCGTCGGATCGTCGAACGGCTCGAAACGGAAGGCAAGGGCAGCTTCACGATCAACTTCCGGCTACGCGACTGGGGCTTCTCGCGGCAGCGCTACTGGGGTTGCCCGATCCCGATCGTCTACTGCGACACGTGCGGCATCGTGCCGGTCCCGGACGACCAGCTTCCCGTCGTGCTGCCGGAGGTCGAGGACTACAAGCCGCAGGGTAAGCCGCCGCTCGCGCAAGCGGAGGACTGGATGAACGTGCCGTGCCCGCGCTGCGGTGAGCCAGGTCGACGCGAGGCCGAGACGATGGACACCTTCGTCGATTCCTCGTGGTACTTCCTCCGCTACTGCGACGTGGACAACGACGAGGCACCGTTCTCGCGGGACGTCGTCGACTTCTGGAATCCGGTCGACCTCTACATCGGTGGCGTCGATCACGCGACGATGCACATGATCTACGCCCGGTTCTGGACCAAGGTGCTGAACGACCTCGGCTATCTGGGATTCCGCGAGCCGTTTCGGAGCTTCTTCTCGAACGGGTGGGTGACGCTCGGGAACACCAAGATCTCGAAGCGCTCCGGTGCGGCTGTCGGGCCCGACGTCTTTGTCGAGCGGTACGGCGCCGACGCCGTTCGCATGTGCATCCTCTTCCTCGGCCCGGCGAACGAGGATATGGAGTGGACGGAAGAGTCAGCCGAGGGTATGAGCCGGTTCATTCGCCGTCTGTGGCGGGTCGTCCATGAGGTCGCGGAGGGCGCTCCCCTGGGAGAGCCGGAGAATGGGCCTCTCGCCCGCAAGGCGCATGCGGTGATCGCGAAGGCGACCGACGATATCGGCCGTCGCTACGCATTCAACACCGGAATCTCGGCAGTGATGGAGCTCGTCAACGACCTCTCCAAGGACACGGCCGGCCCGGATTCCCGGTTCGCGGCCGAGACTGCCGTCTCGCTGATCCAGCCGTACGCGCCGCACGTCACCGAGGAGCTGTGGGGCGTCCTCGGCCGGGAACGGCTCTGGGAGCAGCCGTGGCCGGTGGCCGATCCGGCACTTCTCGTGAAGGACGAGGTCGAGATCGTGGTGCAGGTGAACGGCAAGGTGCGCGAGAGGATTATCGTCGCCGCAACGATCGAGGACGACGAGCTGCTTGCGCTCGCGCTTGCCTCAGAGCGCGTGCAGGCCCACGTCGCCGGTAAGGAGCTCCGGAAGACGATCGTCGTGTCGGGCAAGCTCGTCTCGCTCGTCGTCTGAGGTCGTTCATCGCACCGGGGCCGGTCTACGTCGCTCGGCTCGCGTTCGTTGCGGCGCGGACAGCGAGAGGCGGGCCTGCATCGATCGCGACGTGGAGATGCGCTCCGTCATCGGCGAGGTCGGCGAATCCCTCGGCGAGAAGCTCCCGGGCTGCGTGCTGGAGTGCGCGCGCGCCCGTACCGCCGCCATCGTTTGCGATGTCCTCGCCGACGTCGAGCACGATCGGGTCGATCTCCCCGACGACCAGTCCGTACT
>JAJAZN010000201.1 GCA_026785685.1 Thermoleophilia bacterium | reverse complement strand
GTGGGTGGGGGCCCGGGCAGCCGCGGACCCGAAATGCGAGCAGGCGGCTCATCAGTATCTCATGATGTGGCTCGCCGAGGAAGCCGTCGCTCGAGGATGTGGTCGGGACAGCGTGCGGGTTTGTGGAACTGCACCTTCGATAGGTCGCTGCGTTTGGACATGCGGCGCTCATGTCTTGAACCGCTCCGGATTGAATGCAGGCTCTGCTGTTTGGCGCGGAGAGAATGGCGCGCGATAGTTTGGCGATAGCCGACCCCACTGGCCCCGATCCTCGAACAAGCCGAGCGAGAGGGACTCATCGAAGGGACAGACGGGCGAAGCGCAGATGGTCAACGCATCTACTGAAGGACAACGCACACGACAACAGGCCTCAAACCGGACTGACAACTACGTGACGCTTCCAGGCGGCGGTTCCCTCACCGAGGAGGCTCCCTTCAACTCCCTGTTCTGCCGGGGCGCGTCGCCGTATCGCGATCGGCGCGCCCGAAGTCATCGTCTACCCGATGGTGCGTTCGCAGCGCGGGACGTTCAAGTCAGAGCGTGTCTTGAATGTGTGGTGGACGGCGAGATCACGGAGTGTGCTGCGAATCTGGTGCGGCCCGCCGGCTCGAACGGGATCCTCGGTCGGCTTGTTGCGGAATCGTTCCCATGACGTTCTCGTCCTCCAGATCTCGATCACCCGGAACCCTTCATCGGTAGGGCCGGCAACGTGTGCTAACAGTCCGAAGGGAATTCGGCCTTCGAGCGCCGCGACCCGCTGAAGGTAGATGTCCCAGCTCGCGGGAACGTCCTCCACGACTGCGTGGAGCGACTCGGGCTCGTCCTTCTCTCCGCTCGGGTTCGAGCTTGGAGATCGCGAAAGGTCGCGTCGAGAGCCGACGGCTTCGGGACCTGTCGCGCTCGCAGCGTTGGGGGCGGTTGTGTCCGATTCGATGACAATCAGTTCTTCTCGAGGGGTCAGGTCTACATCCCTATCCTGCCCGGGCGTGGTAGAGAATCGGTCGAGGCCGTCGGGGCGCCGTACGATGACACGATGCTGCTCGAGTACCGGATCCTGGGACCGCTCGAGATAACTCGCGACCTCGAGCCAATCGTTGTGAGCGCGCCGAAGGAACAGACACTCTTTGTTCATCTCCTTCTACATGCCAACGAGCGGGTCTCGGTCGATCGTCTGGTCGCTGCGATCTGGGGTGAGGAACGTCCGGCCTCGGCGGAGAAGCTCCTGCAGCTGTATGTCTCGAACCTACGTAAGGCGGTCGGTAGTGGCGTGATCGCTACCGTCGCTGGCGGCTACCGCATCGACGTTGCCGCGGATGCGCTCGACAGCTTTTGCTTTCTCGCGCTGCTCGACGAAGGACGCTCGGCGCGCCGGCGCGGTCACCTCCGCATCGCCGCCGACGCAATGGGGCGCGCCCTGTCGACGTGGCGCGGCACCGAGGTCGCGACCGGCGGCGAAGCGGGCGACGGGGCTCAGCTCGAGGAATCAAGGCTCGAATGCCAGGAGGAGCGGCTCGCACTCTTCGTCGAACTGGGTTCCCACGAGCGAGCGGTGACGGAGCTTACGGCTCTCTGCGCTCTACATCCCTTTCGTGAACAGCCGCGCGCGCAGCTCATGCTGGCCCTCTATCGGGCCGGACGGCAGGCGGATGCGCTCGACGCGTTTCGCGGCCTGCACCGGACGTTGGACGAGCAGCTCGGGCTCGAGCCAAGCGAGGAGCTACGTTCGCTCGAGCGCGCCATCTTGCGGCACGATCCCGCGCTCGCGCCGCCTGTCCCGACCGACCTGGCGCTGCGCTTACCCACCCCGAGGACGGCATTGATCGGGCGTGAGCGCGAGCGGGCGGACCTCCGAACGCTGATCCGACGCCCTGACGTGCGGCTGCTCTCACTCGTCGGTGCGGGTGGGAGCGGCAAGACGCGGCTTGCGCTCGCGATGGCCGGCGATGTCGAGGATCTGTTCGGCGACGGGGTGGCGCTCGTCGAACTAGGAGCAGTACGTGAGCCTGGATTCGTCGCGCAGGCGAACGCAGCCGAACTCGGCGTGTCCGAGCAGCAAGGCGAACCGCTCGAACAGACCCTGTCGGAGGCAATCTCGGATCGCGATCTGTTGCTCGTGCTAGACAACTTCGGGCAGGTGTTCGAGGCCGGCCCCTTTCTCCTGGAGCTCGTGGGAGCAGCGCCTCGGCTCACACTCGTTGTGACGAGCCGCCGCGTCCTGCACCTCTCGGGCGAGCAGGTCTTCACCGTTCAGCCGCTGCCGGCCGACGACGCGGTTGCGCTCTTCCTGGCCCGCGCGCGAGCCGAAGACGCCACGAGCGCCATGGAGCCGGAGTCGCTTGCCGATATCCGCGGGATCTGCGAACGCCTCGACGGACTTCCGCTCGCAATTGAACTGGCAGCGGCGAGGGCACGCCTGCTGAGCCCACGGCAGCTGCTCGCGCGCCTGCGCGAAAGCGTCTCCGTGCTCGCAGCGGGACCCCGCGACCTGCCGGCCCGGCAGCAAACGCTGCGTGACACCCTCGCCTGGAGCGTCGCCCTTCTCGATCCAGAGGAACAGACAAGCCTCACGAGGCTCTCGATCTTCTCGGACGGCTGCTCGCTGGAGGCGGCCACGCACGTCGCAAGCGCCGACCTCGATCGGCTCGCGACGCTCGTCGATCACAGTCTCCTCCACCGCGATTCAACCGGCGACGAGCCGCGCTTCCGGATGCTCGAGACGGTGCGCGACTACGCAGCCGAGCAGATCGACGCCCTCGACGCCGATCTGGCCGGCACCCACGCCGCGTACTTCGCCGACCTGGCAGAAGCGGCGGAGCTGCGAGGGCCTGACCAGCAACACTGGTTGGAGCGGCTCGACCGCGAACGCGGCAACATCACAGCGGCCCTCGAACATGCCGCGGTGGCGCCCGATCCCTCGGTCGAGCTGCGCCTCGTGGTGGCGCTTTGGCGGTGCTGGTGGCTACGAGGCGAGCTTGCCGAGGGCCGCAGCCGCCTCGAGCATGCAATCGCACGGGAACCCGGCGCCGATCCGAGCCTCGTCGCCCAGGCGTGTGCCGGCGCAGCCGGCATCGCCTGGAGCCAGGGCGACGCGGCCCGGGCGCAAGCGTTCGCCCACCAAGGGCTCGGTGTCGGGGCAGGTGGCGACGACGTCGCATCCCTCTTCTGTCACACGGTGCTCGGCCTGCTCGCGAGAGACGAGCGGGACTTCGATCGCGCCCGCGAGCACCTGACGCGGAGCGCGTCGATCGCGGCCACCCTCGGACGTGAGCCGGATGTCAACGTCGCAAGGATGAACCTCGGCTCGGTCGCGTTCGACGCAGGCGATTACGACACAGCGGTGCCACTCTGGCAGGCAGTTCTTGCCTACCACCGCGGCCGCGGCGCCGAGGAAGGGACGGCAATCGCTCTCCTTAATCTCGGCCTCGCCGCACATCACATGGGCGATCCCGGAGCCGCGGGTCGCCAGTTTGCAGAAGCCGAAGAGCTCTTCGAACGCATCGGCTTTCGCGAGTACCACGTCCATTCGCTCCACGCACTTGCCGCGGTCGCCGCGAGCGAGGGACGAGGCGACGCTGCCGCACGGATTCTCGGACGTGCGGCCAGCCTGTCGGCGGCGAGTGGCTCGGCAGGCGTGCCGTTCGACGTCACGCTCGCCCGCGACGCCGAAGCGACCGCCCGAGACATGCTCGGCGACGACGCCTATGCCACGGCCTTCGCGGCGGGCGGCCAACCCGCCCTCACCGGCTAACTACGTGCCTCTCGGGCTAGCAGCGACACGGGATGCTGGCGTTCCAGCAGAACGCTCCTTGGCCACACGACGGGCAACACTGGGCGCCGGAAGGACAGACACCGCCGCAGCCCGAAGCGATGTCGATGCACTGCCCGTTCTGGCACTTCTTGCCCGGCGAGCACGCGGGGGTGCACCCGGCGGTGGGTGCCGGGGGCGTAGGAACGCAGGCCGAACCTGTGCACGTGGCGCCGGCGGGACAGCACGTAGCACCGCAGCTGGTCATGCCCAGGGATCGGCAGCCGGTCGCCGGTGGAGGCGGAGGCCCGCGCTTCGGGCGCGATGGGGCGGGCGGCGGCGGCTGCTTTCTCCCGCACTCCACCGTCCTGCACCGAATGGCTGCACGGTATTGGTCCGATCCGGCAGACAGCTCGCAGGTGGCCATGAGCAGCGTCCCGTCTGGCAGGTAGTCCATCATAGGGTCGCGAAGTCCCAGCTCACATTGGAGCAACTCCTGCCGATAGCGCTGATAGTTCCGTGCGAGGCAGTCCGGCAGGCAATTGTCGGACGATGCTGCCCCTGCGTTCGAGGTGCCGACCCTCCGCAGCGGTGAAGCGAGGAAGAGGCCGACGGCGAGGCCGAGTGTCCGCAGGCCGATGCGCCGCGAGATCAGGTGACTGAGCGGTGGAATCCCGATGCTCGGGCGGCGCGCGAACGGCAGGAGGGCTCGTGTCTCGTCAGTCCCGAGTTCGATAAGGTCGCGTCGCGACAGCCCTTCCCCTTTCCCGAGCGGTGTCGCGGGAGCAACGCCTGCGGGTAGCCCGCGTGGAGTCGGACATCCGGCCGCGGCGCGGAGTGCGAGGCGATCGAGCCAATGCTTCATCTCAGCAATCCTTTCCGGTGCAGCCGAGTAGGATATTGGCGCCATAGGCGAGAGATCTGGCCTGCTGGAGGGGTGTCTGCGCCTGCTTGAGGAGGCGGATCGAGTCGCTCGCGCGAGGGCTAGCCACGGCGCGCGCGAAGCGGTCGCGGCCGTTCGCGAGCAGCGTCAGGCTCCTGATCGCGAGTTGTTTGGCTTCGATAGCGCGCTCGCCGCTCGTTGGCACGGCCCTGAGCATCGCCCTGAGCTCGAGCAGGTGTTGACGTTCCTTGCGCATCGCTGTTCCAACCACCGCCTGCGCTGCATGCTTATTTCTTGCTCCCGCGAGTGCCACCAATGCTCGATGCACCTCGCGTGCGTCGGCGGCCAGGCGCGGGTTTGCCAGCTTGATTGCGACCCGGAGTCCAACCAGCTCGGGATCGTCAACCTCTTGCCCGTATTCCGAGACGGAACCGGCGCCAGCCGCCGATGCGGCCACAGCCAGCGCCGCGGCTCCCGCGACCAGCGCGACCCCCGGCCGGATACTGCTCAGCGTTCCTGTCTCGTTGCGCTTCGGCGCGGCTGCTGGGACGAGTGCCTCGATCGCCCCGGAGCCGAGCGCGAGCGTACTTTCGACCAGTCCGTCCTGTCCGATCAGAATCGCGGCCGGCGTCCCGGTCACTCCGTAGGCGTCGGCCACCTCGCGCTCGATCTGGATCGCCACGTTTCTCAGTGGTGGGCCGCCGGTCTCTAGCACGCCTTAGTTGACGAGCGCGACCGTGAGGTGCTCCGCGAGGTCGTCTTGCCAGCGGGCCAGCTGAGGAAGGAGGGCCTGGCACGGCCCGCAGCTCGAATGACCGAAGACGAGCAGCACAGGTCGGCCACGCGCAAGAAGGCCAGGGAGGCCAAGCCGGCCACCGTTCACGGCGGGCAGGTCGAACGCGGGAGCCGGTGCGCCAATGTGCGGTGTCGCGGACTCCGTGGTGGACGGTTGCCGCTGTTCCAGTTGCTCGAGCCGTGAGAGGACGCGACCGTTCTGGTGCAGGAGCTGGAACCAGATCCATGCCTGTGCGGCAACCGTCAGCGCAGCGGCGGCGAACCCGAGCACGAGCAGGGCCTGCCCGGTGGTCGGAGCCGCGGTGGTGGGGTAGACCCAGACGATCGCGGCTGCCAGGCCCATGAGCCCAAGGTTCCGGATCAGCGTTCTCCAGCCCGCCTGGGAGGCATGCAGTTGCCCGAAGCAGTGGCAGTCCGGCCGCCTGCCGCGCACCAGCGCGATTCCGACAGCGATGGAGAACACACTCAGCAATCCGAGAGCTGCGACTGCGCCCCACCGCCCCGATCGGCTAGGGACGAGGGCAGCCGCCGTTGCGAGCTCGATCAGCGGTAGCACCAGCGCCGCCGGCCGGGCGAGCCGCGCCGGCACCCCGAAATCGAGGAGAGCGCGGCGCGTACCCTGACGGTCGATCAGCTTGGCGACACCTGCCACGCCCAACACGGTGGCCAGCACGAGCCGGGATGCGAAGAGGACGACTGCCATGATCGCTCAGGCGACCGCGGCGACGAACCTGCCGCCCTTACCGTCGCAGGTCGCATTCAGATGCAGGACCGCGACAGCCTTACCCGGCGTCACGAAGCGGCCGACGATCGACCACACGGTGAGCGTGCCGGTGTTGCTGAACGCCTTGAAAGTGCCATCCTTCTTCACTGCAAACGAGATCCAGTTCGCGGGCCTCTGGGTTCCGCACGTGAACGTCGTCCGAGCGCGCGTGCCCGTCGCCGACACCTTGATCACAACCTTCTTCGAAACAGCGTTCAGTGAGTTCAGGTGGAGCGTTCCTTGGTAGGAGCCGCCCGGCTTGGGCACCGCCGCGGCAGCGAGCGTCGGAAGAGCGAGTAGCGCCGTAACAGCGATCCCGGCCGCCAGTAGCGAGATGCGTCTCATGATCCCTCGTTTCGTCGGCGGATCACCCAATGCGACCCGATCCGACAACGATCGCAGCCACCGGTCGAGGCTCGGTATAACCTCCATGACCGACAACCTCCCGCGTGTACTACTGATCCACCCTGGGATTGTTGAGATTCAGGTCGGAGGCCTCTCGATCGCCATTGAGCGAAAGGGAGAAGGCCCACCGCTCGTACTTCTCCACGGCGGCGTGTCCGGGACGCTCGGTCATTGACGCCCGACCTCGTTGGTGGCGCGATGGCTTCCGAGCCTGATCACTGGGAACGCGGCCAAGGAGATCGTCGACGAGCTTTGCTCGATCCTGGCCGACTTCCATCCCCGCGGAGTGCGGACGATGGCCAGGGCCGATCTGCGCGATGTCGTTCCGCGTGTCAAGGTGCTCTACGGTGACGCGGATGTCCGCTCGCCTCTGAACATCGCCGAGCAGCTACATGCAGACATCCCTGGGTCGACCCTGGTCGTCCTCACGGGAGTTGGGCATCAGCTCAACGTGGAAGATCCTGAACGGGTCAACGCCGCCATTCGACAGTTCATCGGCTCGCCCTGTTGAGCCCGCTCCTACTGGGTAAGGAAGGAACACCAAACCATGTCGAAGCAGGGTGGAGAAGTCTGTCCGTTGTCGACGCTCTGCCTAAACGGCTTTCAAGTCGGAGGGTCGCCGTGATGTCACTCAGGCGTAAGCACGCCCGCCCAGCCCGGCGTTCTGGCGCTAGAAGAGATGACCTTGCCGAAGTCTTGGCTCTCGGACGAGGTTCAGCGCGCTGTGAGGAGTAGACTTGGACCGCTGAGAAAAGGTGGGCGAGATGGCCCGCTTAACCCTGAATGCAGGCGGCGAAGGAGGACACGGCTATGTCGAACATCGCTGGGGATGTCGGCTCGGTTGCCGCGGTTTGGCGCTACCCCGTGAAGTCGATGATGGGGGAGGCGCTGAACGCCGCTGAAGTTACGGAGCGGGGACTGCTTGGCGATCGGCCCTATGCGCTTGTTGACGCCGAGACAGGAAAGGTTGTCAGTGCGAAAAAGCCGCGCAAATGGGAGAAGCTGTTCGAGTTCAGGGCCTCGTTCGTTGAGCCGCCCTTGTCTGGGCAGAGGCTGCCGCACGTACGGATCACCTTTCCCGACGGACGCTCGATGACGACTGTCGAGCGCGGCCTAGACGAGGCGTTCTCGGATGCTTTCGGTCGGCGAGTTACCTTTGCCACTGCCGCCCCCGACAAGCCGAGCCTCGAGGAATACTGGCCTGACCTCGAAGGGCTCACCTACCGCGAGACGGTGACCGATGAGGCGATGCCGGAGGGGACATTCTTTGATCTGGGCCTCGTACACGTGCTCACGACGGCGACGCTGAATCGCCTCCGCGAGCTGCATCCGCCAGGGCGGTATGAGGTGAGACGGTTCCGCCCGAACATCGTGGTTGCTTCTACCGGCAGCGCCGGATTCGTCGAGAACGACTGGGTTGATCGCACGCTGGCGATCGGCGAGAAGGTTCGGCTCCGGGTCACCGGACCTTGTCCCCGCTGCGTAAAGACGACCTTGCCCCAGGACGACTTACCCAAGGACCCGGGCATTTTGCGTGCGGCAGCGCAGCACAACGATGCGAACGTGGGTGTCTACGCGTCGGTCGAGCAGGACGGAGCGATCAGGAGAGGCGATTCGGTCAAGCTGCTCTAGCGAGCCTTCTGTCCCGGCTCGAACGAACCCACCGGCCCATGCGACATTCCTGAACTGTGAGTGTGTGGGGGTTCCGTCTGGGGCTGTTGCCAGGGTGGCGCCGTGCTCTCTGTTTGTGACTCGATTTTCGAATGACCCGCTGCTGCGGCGTCTTTCTCCGGGCGAGGCGGGTGTTCTCATCAGCGCATCACGGGCCGCTTTTGCGGTGCGGGTACCAGGGCATGCATCGATCATCCCGGCGACTGCATCATTCGTCGTACAGGCGGTTCTTCTCGTTCAGGTCGGTGGCCTGCTCCATGTCCTCGACGGAGCGGTCGAGTTGACCGTGATCGACGAGGGCACGTCCGTAGGTCGGCAGACCGTCGACTGCCCCCCAGAGGTCGGGCTCCCACATGTGCGACCGGATCATCGCCTTGCCACAGTGGAACATCGCTTCATGCACATGCACCACCAGCGCAAGCGAAGGCACCTTGCCGCCGACCGCCATGGACTCCAGCAGCGAACCATCCTTGACAACCATCGCGGTTCCCGATACACGGACAACCTCTCGACGTTTCGGTACCACG
>JAJAZN010000200.1 GCA_026785685.1 Thermoleophilia bacterium | reverse complement strand
AGGCAAGCGAGAGCCAGAGGCACTGCGCGCCGAGGCGGGCCGCGATCAGATCCTCTCCGGCCCCCGTCGCGCGAGCCACCTGCGCCGTCGTCCCGTACTGGAGGAAGTTGAACATGGCGAGCACCGAGAGCACCGTCGCCGCGAGGCCGAGCGCTGCGAGCTGGGAGCGACCAAGGTGTCCGACGACCGCCGTGTCGACGAGCACGTAAAGCGGCTCTGCCGCGAGCGCACCGAGCGCGGGAATGGCGTAGCGGATGATCCGCCAGTCGTACTCGGAGCGGAGTCGCAAAGGCTAGTTCGGGCGCCGAACGAGGATCGCGACAACGCTCGTCGAGCCCATCTCCACGCGTCAAGCCTATCGCGGCATTCGACCCCTGCGAGGTTGTGCGGACGGGCAGCAGGGTCTACGCTCGGACCGTGGCCAGACCGACCGCGTACCGTCGCCCCTTGTTCTGGCTCAACATCGGTCTCAAGGCGCTCTTCGTCGGCCTCCTGGCCTTCGGTGCCTTCTCCGGGCTCGACCAGTTCGACGGGAAGGCATTTGGTTGGCGGCTGCTTCTCTACCCCATCGCCGCACTCATCGTCCCGGTCGCGTGGCGACTGCGCGGATCGCCGCCGCCGTATCCCTACGCCGCCGACATCCTGCTCGTGGCGCCGTTCCTCGTCGATGTCGCAGGCAACGCGCTCGACCTGTACGACTCGATCGTCTGGTGGGACGATCTCAACCACCTCGTGAACTGGGCGCTCCTCTGCGGTGCTCTTGGAGCAGCGCTCCTCCGAACGACGCTTCGGCCCCTCGTGCTCTTCGCGGTCATTACGGGCTTTGGGGCCGCCGCTGCGATCCTCTGGGAGATCGGCGAGTACTTCGCGTTCATCCGAGGGGGCACCGAGCTCGCGACGGCCTACACGGACACGCTCGGTGACGAGATCCTCGGTCTCACGGGCGGCGCTCTCGCCGCGGTCACGGTGGCGGTCGTAGCCCGACGCCGTGACACTCGGGGGGTGGAGTGAGGGACGCGCCTCACCCCACCCCGCCGTTTCGCTAGGCGATCACGACGCGGTCGAGCGTGACCGGCGTCGTCGGCTTGTCGCGGCCGTCGCGGTCGACGAGCTGGATGCGATCGACGACCTCCTGTCCCGATGTCACCTGCCCGAAGACGGTGTGCTTGCCGTCGAGCCAGGGCGTTGCTTCGGCGGTCACGATGAAGAACTGCGAGCCGTTCGTGTTCGGCCCGGAGTTCGCCATCGCGAGCGCGCCCTTGATGACCTTGTGGTCGTTGAACTCGTCCTCGAACTTGTAGCCCGGGCCGCCGGTGCCGATGCCTTCCGGACAACCGCCCTGGATCATGAAGTCGGGGATCACGCGGTGAAAGATTAGCCCGTCGTAGAAGCCCTCGCCTGCGAGCTTCGAGAAGTTGGCGACGGTCTTCGGTGCTTCTTCCGGGAAGAGCTCGATCTCGATCGAGCCCTCGCTTGTATGGAGCGTTGCCTGTGTCATCCCGCGACGCTAGCAAGGGAGCGCTGCTTCACTGCCGATGAACGCACGAACACGGCCGCACCCTGGACTTTCACTTCTCGCGATCGCGAACCGTGCCGGGATCGATTCGATCAGCGGCGGGACGCCGTCCGCGAGTTGCGCCACGTGTGGCAGATGCTGCATCGACCGATCCGGATGCCACTGAGCTATCTCCGCAGGGGCTACGCGCACAACCAGGACGAGCGCGAGGCGCGTGCCACCGCCGCAAGCACGCGATCAGGCCTTCAGAACGAGCCTGTTGCCTGAAGGGTCTGCGTGGGACGCCGAACCTCCGAACCCTTCGAGCCCTTCGTGCTCCGCCGCCACAAGCGATGACCGAACAGCGGCAAGCGCCTCTGCATCACGGAGAACGACGGAGAACGACCGCAGGCCGCGAGCACCCTCGGGCGGCGACGGCGCGCCGACTCCAGCCCACGTGTTGAGGCCGAGATGGTGGTGATATCCGCCCGCGGAGAGAAACAAGGCGCCCGGGTAGGCCCGCACGACGGGCTCGAAGCCAAGCGCATCGACGTAGAACGACTCTGCTCCCGGGATGTCTGCGACCTGCAGGTGAACGTGACCGATGCGCGTGCCGCTCGCCATTCCGTCGCCAACGTCGCCGTCTTCGATACCGGTAAGGACGCCCGCGGGGTCGAGTGGCAACGTGCCCATCCTCAGCTCGCCGTTCTCGATCTCCCATTCCTCTCGAGGCCGGTCGCGGTATCGGGGTCGATCGTCAGAGCGCCTGCACCGGGTTGCCGACCCGAACGACGCCCGGTTGTTCGACGCGGCCCCAGACACCGATCGGCAACGGCTCTCCGCTGTCGGAGGGCCGGTACAGCGCAAGGATACGGAGCGTGTCGAGGTCGGGCACACCCGTGTCGGGATCCTGCGTCGTCACGGCGCATCTCCCGACGACCTCCTCTACCTGAACGACCGCGTCACCAATCGCAACGGAGCGACCAAGCCAACCGTCTTCCTCATGCTCCGCGACACCCGTGATCGTGAAGAGCATCCTGAACCGGCGGCCGTCGATCGCTTCCTGCTCGGCCTCTTGCGCCAGCCGGTCGAGCGTGCCGGCCGACACGAGCGAGATGCTGCCGTCGTTGCCACGATCGGATCCCGCACCCGGCTCGTCCGACCGCACGAGTCTGAAGTCACGCCCGATGAAGTCGGAGATTGCCTCGGAGAAGGGCCCTTCGACGAGCCTCCCGGAGGCGAGCCGACCGAAGAAGTCCGTCTCGATCGGAGCTCCAAGAGCAACCTCGCCTTCGATCACACGCCCGTCCGGGAAACGCAGCGCGAGCGCCGTCGAGTCGAGGTCGCACGTCGCGGCGACCTGAACGAGCCTGCCGACGCGTTTGCCGTTCGCGAGCCGACCATCGGCACCGACGAGATGGAAGCGCCGGTTGTCGCTCACGCCCGTGAGCTCGAGCTCGACCTCGTCGTGGAACGCGAGCGCGAGCCCCTTCACGGGGGAATACGCGATCTCGCTGACGGTCGCCGCGTCCATCAGCGGAGCCTAGCCGAGCGCCAGCGTCAGCCCATCTCGATCTCGGGAGGCAGTCCGAGTCGCCCCATCTCCCGTAGGTGGAGAAAGTGCGATCGGAGCGCGCGCCCGAGCGAGGGATGGAACGAGTAGCGCACGTCGTGTTTGACGCAGTTGCGCCGCACGATCTCCGCGATCTTCGGATAGTGGGTGTGCGGCACCTTCGGGAAGAGATGATGCTCGATCTGGAAGTTGAGCCCTCCGAGCATCCACGTCAGCACGGGGTTCCGCGGGCAAAAGTCGACGGTCGTCTCGACCTCGTGGACAGCCCAGATCCGACGATCGGCCCGGAGTTCGTCGGCCGAGGCGAACGATGCCTCCTCGACGCAATGCGCGAGCTGAAAGGTCGTCGCCATGATGAGGCTCGTGATCATCGTGAAGAAGACGTACGCGGCGAGAACGCCCCACCACGGGTACACGAGCAACGGGACAACGATCGCCCAGGTGATGAAGAACGCCTTACCGGCGACGACGCCGAAGAGCGTCCATCCGCTCGGCCGCTTCAGCGTGCTCTCGCCGACCGTGCCTCGTCGGAAGGCATGGAGATCGCCAACCGTCTGCCAGCGCAACCCCATCAGCGTGTACATCGGCCAGATGTAGTACTGCTGGAACCGGTACCACGGTCGAGACGGCTGGGACGGAGCGAAGCGGGCAAGCGGCACCTGCGTCGCGTCGTCGTCGTAGCCGTCGACGTTCGTGTACGTGTGATGCGCGACGTTGTGCTTGACGCGCCACGCGTAGCTCGAGAAGCCGAGCAGCGAGTCGGTCGACCAGCCGACGAGGTGGTTCCAGCGGCGCTGCTTGAAATAGGAGCCGTGATTCGCATCGTGCTGGACGCAGAACGCTGTGAGCATTGCGCCGAGCACGAGCCCCACGAGGCAGAGTAGTCCGACGATGACACCGGGCTGGACGAAAATCAGCACCGACCACGAGACGGCGGTGAGCGCGAGTGCGATCGGGGCTTTTGCGTAGAGAAGGATCGCTCCACGCAGGCGGGTGCTGCCGCGCGCGAGATACGCCTCTACTTCAGCGCGTGTGTCCCTGATGAACGCTCCGCCGTTGTCAAACGCAAGCTTCGGTGCGGCTCCTGCCATGGTGCCTCCCTCTGCGAACGGATAGGGAGAACGCAGAGGGCGCCGCCGAAGTCTCGTCCTCGTGTGGGAACCAGGATAGCGGTCGAGGATGACGGTTGCCCGGCCGATTCCCGGATCAGGCGGCCAGGCCGGCGCCCATCAGCTCGCCGAGATCTCGCACCACTCGGTCGGCGATCATGACCCACATGCTGCGCACCGACCCACTCTTTCGAGGATGCGTCCACAGCTATCCTCGTCCGGCCGCCCCCATCGACTAGCGGCCTAGGTCACCACCCTTTCAAGGTGGCTACACGGGTTCGAATCCCGTTGGGGGCATTTGTGTTGTCGGGTCGACAAAGGGCGCTTCCCCAGTCCGGCTCGAGCGAGTCGAGTCGACGCTTTGACCATCCTCGCCGGTCGCGCCAGATCACTATAATCTGATACTCTGATTCCATGAAGAGTTTGAGTGCCACCGAGGCCGCCCGCAGGTTCTCGGACGTCCTGGACGCGGTCGAGACCGAGGGCGAGACATTCCTCGTCGTGCGACACGGGCGCACGATCGCACGCATCGAGCCCGCAGCTGGACAGCAGGGAAGCGCTGTCAAGGCACTGCTCCGGAGTGCGCCACATGACGCGAAGTGGATCGAGGACGTGAGGCTCGCGCGCGCTTCGACGCAACTCGAGGAACGACGCTGGCCCGGCTGATCCTCGACACGACCGTGCTTATCGATGCCGAACGCGACGACGAGGCGCTCGACCAGCGGATCGGCGATCGGGACGACGTCGCAATTGCGGCAGTAACGGCGGCAGAGCTTCTCGTCGGAGTCGAACTCGCCGACAAGCGCAGACGCGAGCGTCGCGAGCGCTATGTCGCGGATGTCTTCGCGACGATCCCGATCGAGAGCTACGACCTCCATGTCGCCCGAGCCCACGCGCGGCTGCTTGCGCACGTACGCCGCTCAGGCACCCCGCGCGGCGCACACGATCTGATCATCGCCGCGACCGCCATCGCACGCGAACGCGAGGTCGTCAGCGCGGACGCCAACGCCTTCGAGGGACTGCCCGGCGTTGTGCTTCGTGCCGTGTGACGGCTGCGACGGCCGGTCAACCTCAGCCCAGCCGTCAACACCACGTGGCCGAGACACGACCGGCGCTTTCGCGCGACGGTAAGCAGCTCCTCTTTGGGCGCTCACCCGGGCCCGAGGGGAGTGGCGACATCTACGTGACGACGCGACCGTAGACCTTCGGGAGAACGTCGGGCGGTGCCGACCTCTCGGCGCCGCCCTCCATGGCAGCTTCCGTCTGACGTCGCGGCCAGGCAACGAAAAAGGGGCCACCGCCGAGGCCCCCTTTCGCATGGCTCACCAGAGGTGAACCGGTATCTCCCGACCTCCGCGTCCGCCGCACCGTCGCGTTCCGTCGAGGTAGCTGCATCGTGCACCGTCGCTCGAGCGAGCACACTCACCCTTTCGGAGTTGACTCATCCCTCGGACAGGGTTGACAGGGGTGGTTGACACGGGCTGGTTGACACGGGCTGGTTGACACGGGCCACGGCGCGGGGCCGGCTGATTTGCGAGAGTGCGGGCATGAATGACGCAGACCCCCATCCCGCCTCGGCCTACCTCGCATCCGCGAGCGCTTTGGAGATCGCTGCAGATCTCGCAGCCGCCCGCATCACGTCGGTCGCCGTCACGCGAACCCTTCTCGACCGGATCGCAGCAGTGGACGGCCCCGGCGCAATCCACCTCAGGGCTGTCCTCGCTCTAGCACCCGATGCGCTCGCTGCAGCCGAGCAGCTCGATGCAGAGCGCGCAGCAGGTCGTATCCGCGGACCGTTGCACGGCGTGCCCGTCCTGATCAAGGACAACATCGAGGCCATTGGACTGCCTGGCTCCGCCGGCTCCCTGGCCCTCACGGGCCGCACCGTCGTCCGCGATGCCCCGCTCGTCGGCCGACTGCGCGACGCCGGACTCGTCATCGTCGGTGCAACGAACCTGTCCGAGTGGGCCAACATGCGCTCGTCCCGCTCGACGAGTGGCTGGTCTGCGGTGGGCGGCCTCACGGGAAACCCGTGGGCGCTCGATCGCAGCGCGGGAGGCTCATCGTCGGGATCGGGTGCGGCCGTCGCCGGTGGCCTCGCGCCGCTCGCGATCGGCACCGAAACCGACGGATCGATCACCTGCCCGAGCTCGCTCAACGGCTGTGTCGGCCTCAAGCCGACGGTGGGCCTGCTCCCGACCGAGGGAGTCGTTCCGATCAGCGGCAGCCAGGACGCCCCGGGACCGATGGCGCGCTCTGTCGTCGATGCGGCGGTTCTGCTCGACGCCCTCACGGGTGCATCGGTCTACGGTGCAGCTTGTGGGACGGTAGCTCTCGCGGAGACCCGGCTCGGCGTCGCCGAGGCATGGCTCAGTGGCCATCCCGGAACGGACGCCCTGTTTGCAGGGACACTCGAGAAGTTGCGAGGTCATGGGACGACCGTGACGAGCGTCCCCGTCCCGAACCCGGAGGTCTTCGGGCCTGATGAGTACGTCGTCCTCCTCGCGGAGTTTCAGACGGACCTCGACGCCTACCTCGCCGCACGGCCCGGAGTCGGCCCCGCGTCGTTGGCAGACGCCGTCGTGTTCAACCAGGAGCATGCCCCCGACGAGCTCGCACACTTTGGTCAGGAGCTCTTCGAGGAGGCACTGAGAAGCGGAGGCCGTGGCGCGCAAGCGTACGTCGAGGCGCGCGCCCGCAACCTCGAGCAGGTGCTCAGCGGATGCCTCGAGCCGGCATTCGCGGGAGCCGCCACGCCGGACGTCCTCATCGCACCCGCGTATGCCCCCGCCTGGAAGAGTGACCTCGTCAACGGAGATGCGTCGATCGGCGGAGGGCTTGCAAGCGCAGCGCCGTCGATCGCCGGCTGGCCCGT
>JAJAZN010000199.1 GCA_026785685.1 Thermoleophilia bacterium | reverse complement strand
GCCGCCGCCCATCATCCCGGTCGCATCCGTCGTGTGTGGGGTGCGGAAGGCGCTCTGCCGGAAGTCGATCCCGACCTGCGGAGCCACGTTCTCGAGCTGGATTCCCCCGAGCCCGGACGAGGCGAGTTGCGCCGACGCCCCTGCGGCTGCCGCCTCGGGCGTGCCTCCCCGCATGCCGACGATCACGTAGCGGCCGCGATCGAGCTGAAGCTCGAGCGTGCGGGTAAAGGGCGTCCTGTTACCGGTGAAGGCGACGGTTGGCGGGCTTCCCTCAACCGTGAGCAACCGTTCGGTGCCCGTCACGGTCGCGATGACGAGGGGAGGCGACTGGCTGACGGCCGGTTCGAGGTTGAGCTCCAGGCTTTCGACACGGCGCTCCGGGACGATCAGCGCGCGATTGCCCTCGAGGCCGATCTGCTCCCAGAGCCCCTGGAGCCGTTCGCCGCCTGCTGCGGTAGCGGCGACGCTCTTGTCACGATTGCGAAGTGCCGTCGCTTCGAGCTTGAAGTTGGTGACGAGATCCGCGGTGATCTGGCGCGCAGTTTCTGCATTCAGCTCGGTTGCGACACCTTTCGAAGGGAGAATCGTCGGGGGAGGGAGCGCTCCGGTTGCCGCCGGGCTTGCGAACGCGGCGCTTGGTCGAGCCGGAAGGCCTGCGAGGACGAGCAGCCCCGCGAACGCGACCACCCCGCCGACGGCGAGCGCGCCGAGAACAGGCCGCCTCGGTGAGGTGAACATCAGCGCGAAACGCGGTGAGAGTAGTGCGAGCAGCGGACGCGACGCGCAGACGATCGTCAACGCAGCGAGGAGCGCGACCTTCGTCCAGAACTCCGTCGTCGTCGGTGCGATCAGGAGGACGGCGAGGAGCCCAATCGCGACGGCGTAGATGCGGCGCTGGCGGCCCTCGGACGGTGTGGTCTTCGGGTCGGTGATCATGAAGAAGAGGAAGATGAGCACCTCGGGTGAGAAGACGAGCACGCGCCAGAACTCGAAGCCCGTGATCGGACCGAGGTGCCAGCGCGCAGTCATCTCGTGACCAGCGGCGGCGATCACGCCGATGCCGATTGCGAACGTGATCCAGAACGTGGCGGCGATAGCGAGCAGATGGAGCCGGATCAGAACGGTGAAAACGCCAAAGAGGATGACCCCGAGCGCGAGCACCATCCAAGGCGACATCGGCCCCCACCAGAGGGCGAGCGGATCGGCACGTGTCGACCCGAGCAGCACGAAGCACAGGACGAGCGCGAAGTTCGACGGGTTGAGGAAGTGGTGGCCGCGGAAGCGGATCAGGTGCTTCGAGAGAATCGCGACTGTCGCTGTGCCGGCGAAGATCCACCACCCCTTCATGCTCCACCAGTCCCCGTGCTCGGTTCCGGGCACCCGGAGCACGAAGGCGATCCCGTTCCCCGTCAGGAGTGCACTCGCGGGCCACATGATCACGCGCCGCCGGCGAAACGTGATCCCGAGCTCGAGCACCGCGCAGGTGAGCAGCGCAACGAGGATCTGGGCGATCGAGAGCTCGAATCCGAAGGCCGTCTGGCCGATGACTTGCAGCGAGGTGATAACGGCCGCGATGCGGAGCCGCGGGTCGCGCACGTTCGGGAGCAGCACAGGGTAGGCAGTGCCGCGGATTCTCAGGGCCAGCGGCGGGCGGGCGGCCAGGGGAGAAGCGCTCATCGACGACCCATCGTACTGCCCGCGCCGTGGCCTCTGCGCGGCCGATTGTGGTGCTCAGAGGCATCCGAAGAGCGGGTAAGCGTACTCGTCTTCCGCCATCCGTCGGACCGTGATTCCGAGCGGCGCCATCCCTCTCGCCCGACGCCTCGGAAGGACGCGCTGTTTCTAGCTCTCGGGTGTCAGCCAGCCGCCGACGTCATCGATGTCACCGTGGGCTGCGGCGACCGCCACTCGGAGCTTCACGGGCGCTCTTCCGTTCGTGTCGGGGACGAGCGCCTCGGGCCAGAGCTTGACGCTCTCGAGGAAGACGTCGAGCGACGCCCCGGAGAGCGTCTCCGAGTTGAGGAGCGTGTTGGCCATATCCTCGAGGAGCGCCGAGTTGAGCTCGATCACGGCACGTGCGGTTTCCTCGGCCTCGCGCACCATCCTTCGCGTCTCGGCAGCGACGAGTTGCAGGGTCTCGGATGCGACGTTGCCCGTGTTTGCGAGGTCGCGGCCGATGAATACCTCGTCCGGCTTCTCGCCGACGGCGACCGGCCCGATTGCGGGGCTCATGCCGTAGACGGCCACCATCGAGTGCGCCATCTTCGTTGCCACGTTGAGGTCGCCCTCCGACCCCCGTCGAGAGCATCCCGAACACGTAGTCCTCGGCGGCCGCGCCGCCCATGGTCGTGACGAGGCTCCGCACGATGTCGAGGTGGCTGAGCAGGAGCTTGTCATTGGAGGCATAGATCGTTGCCCCGCCCCGGCCACGGCCGCGAGCGATGATTGAGAGTTTCTGCAGCGCGACGGGGTTGCCGACGGCCCGGGCGACGATAGCGTGGCCCGATTCGTGGATCGAGATCCGCCACAGCTCGTCGCGCGTGAGCAGATGGCTCCTGCGGGCGGGGCCGGCGAGGACGCGGTCGATCGCTTCCTCCAACTCGATCTGGCCGATCAGGTCCTTGCTGGCCCGGACGGTCAGGAGCGAGGCCTCGTTGATCACGTTTGCCAGATCGGCACCCGACATCCCCGGTGTCTGGTGCGCGATCGTGTTGAGGTTGACGTTCGGGTCGATCGGCGCCTTTGACGCGTAGAGCTCCAGGATCTCGCTTCGTCCATGCACGTCCGGAAGGTCGACGACGACCTGTCGGTCGAAGCGGCCGGGCCGGAGGAGCGCGTTGTCGAGGATATCCGGTCGGTTCGTCGCTGCCATCACGACGACCCCGGACTCGGCCCCGAAGCCGTCCATCTCGACGAGCATCTAATTGAGGGTCTGCTCGCGCTCGTCATGGCCCTGACCCATGCCGGCGCCGCGTTGGCGCCCGACCGCATCGAGCTCGTCGATGAAGATGATGGCGGGGGCGACCGCGCGCGCCTGCTTGAAGAGGTCACGAACGCGGGCGGCACCGACGCCGACCAGGGATTCGACGAATTCCGAGCCGGAGATGGAGAAGAAGTTCGCCTGGGCTTCACCGGCGACGGCACGCGCGAGCAACGTCTTGCCCGTGCCCGGAAGGCCCGTGAGGATCACGCCCTTCGGCGCGTGGACGCCCAGCTTGGCGTAGCGGCCAGGATTCTCGAGGTAGTCGCACGTCGCTCCGGTCGAGATGGAGGAAACGATCGAACGTGTCCCTCTGAGGCGAAATCTTCCCTTGCTGGAGCTCCACGAAGTACGATCGGCTCGCGTAGCTCGCCGACAGGCTGTCTGTTCGCTTAGAGGTTCTGAGGGTTCAAGAGTCCGCGTGCTCCCTGGGTCGCGCTCGGTCTCACAACACTTGCACCAAAGGCTATGACGTGCTTGCCCGTCCATGGCTTGGCGGCTGGTAACCAACGGTCGAACGTGCGGTAGCCAAACGATGCCAGGATCAGCCCAGTGCGTCAGCCGCGGTGCCGTTGCTTTATTCTTTGAAGCATGCTTGACGTTCGCGCCCGCACTCGACACCACTAGGCCGGGGAGACTGTGTGCGCGCGAACTCACGGATATCGAGGCCGGCGATGAGTCATCCCCACGGAGGGAGGGCGCGATGAGCGCGGTGCGAGGGGCGGATACCGGGCTCTACTCGGCCGACTACGAGCACGATGCGTGCGGCGTTGCCTTCGTCGCACGGCTCGACGCGATACCGCAGCACGAGACGGTCGAGCGCGCGCTGCAGGCGCTCGAGAACCTCGAGCACCGGGGCGCAACGGGCGCCGATGCGGACACGGGCGACGGAGCCGGCATCCTGCTCCAACTGCCCGACGCGTTCTTCCGTGTCGTCCTCGACGAGCCGCTGCCCGGGGCGGGACGTTACGGCGTCGCGATGTGCTTCCTTCCCGTCGACGGGGCGCGGCGCAGCGAGCTCGAGCAGCATCTCGCCCGTCTCGTCGAGGAGGAGGGCCAGCGGCTCGTCAGCTGGCGCGACGTGCCGGTCGACCCGACCTTCGTTGGCGTCACAGCGGGTGCCGCGGCGCCGGTGATCCGGCAGCTCTTCGTCGCGGCCGGTGGCGCCGTCGCGGGCGATCAGGACGCCTTCGAGCGGAAGCTCTACGTGATTCGCCGCCGCTTCGAGCTCGAGCTCGGGTCGGACGCGATCATCCCGAGCTTCTCTTCCCGCACGATCGTCTACAAGGGAATGCTCACGGCGATGCAGCTCCGCGGCTACTTCCCCGATCTCGGGGACGCTCGCACGGAGTCGGCGCTTGCGCTCGTCCACTCCCGCTTCTCGACGAACACGTTCCCGAGCTGGGAGCTCGCGCACCCCTACCGGATGATCGCGCACAACGGCGAGATCAACACGGTACGCGGCAACATCAACTGGATGCGAGCACGCGAGTCGCAGCTTGCGTCGGAGTTGTTCGGCGAGGATCTCGCGAAGGTCCTGCCCGTGGTGCAGGCCGGCGGCTCCGATTCGGCGACGCTCGACAACGTGCTCGAGCTGCTCGTCCTCGGCGGCCGCTCGCTGCCGCACGCAATTATGATGATGATCCCCGAGGCGACCGCCGGGCGCACGGATCTGCCGCCGGAGCTCCTCGGCTTCTACGCGTATCACCAGTGCCTGATGGAGGCCTGGGACGGTCCCGCCGCCGTCTCGTTCACCGACGGACGGGTGATCGGCGCCACGCTCGATCGCAACGGCCTGCGCCCCGGCCGTTGGCTCGAGACGCGCGACGGTTGGGTCGTGCTTGCGTCCGAAGCCGGCGTGCTCGACATCCCCGCTGCCGACATTCTCCGCAAGGGTCGACTCCAGCCGGGGAAGCTCTTCCTCGTCGATCTCGAGCAGGGCCGGATCGTGCCAAACGACGAGGCGAAACTCGCGATCGCGACACGCAAGCCCTACGCCGAGTGGTTCGACCGCGAGGTCGTTGAGCTCGCCGATCTGCCCGCCCGCGAGCCTCGGGCCGCGCCGACCGAGACGCTGCGCCAACGCCAGATCGCCTTCGGGTACACGCAGGAGGACATGAAGGTGACCCTCGCCCCGCTCGCGCGCAATGCCGAGGAGGCGGTCAGCTCGATGGGTAACGACACGCCGCTCGCGGTGCTCTCGAGCGGCAATCGGATCCTCTACTCGTACTTCAAGCAGCTCTTCGCTCAGGTCACGAACCCGCCGATCGACTCGATTCGCGAGGCGATCGTAATGAGCCTCCAGGCGAGCATCGGGTCGGAGAAGAACCTCCTCGCAGAGACGCCGGAGCATGCTCGCCAACTGGCGCTCCCCTCGCCGATCCTCCTCGACGCGGAGCTCGAGCAGCTGCGCCAGGTGCACTCCACGATCTTCAAGGCACACACGCTCGATACGACGTGGCCGATCTCCGAGGGCACGGCAGGACTCGATGCTGCCCTCGAGCGCCTCTGCCGTGAGGCCGACGCCGTGCTCGCGGTCGGGGTCAACATCCTCATCCTGTCCGACCGCGCCGTCGGTCCCGACCGTGCCCCGGTGCCGGCGCTGCTCGCGGTCGCGGCGGTCCACCACCACCTCGTCCGTGAGGGCACGCGCCTCCAGGCAGGCCTCGTCGCCGAGACGGGCGAGGCGCGAAGCGTGCACAGCATCGCGACGCTGATCGGGTACGGCGCGGCGGCCGTCAACCCGTACCTGATGCTCGAGACGCTCGGCGAGCTCGTCGACCAGGGCCTTCTCCCCGATGGAATGACGGCCGAGGTGGCGCGGCAGCGAGCTGTGAAGGGGATCGGCAAGGGGATCCTGAAGACGCTCTCCAAGATGGGCATCTCGACGGTTCCGTCGTACTGCGGCGCGCAGATCTTCGAGGCGGTCGGCCTTGGGCCGGAGCTCGTCGATCGGCACTTCACCGGCACCGCGTCGCGCATCGGCGGGATCGGCACCGAGCAGCTCGCGCGCGAGATGCTCGCCCGCCACGCACGCGCCTACCCGGGTGACAACGACACGCTCCTCCCGGTGATCGGCCTCTACGCCTGGCGCCGCGACGGAGAGCACCATCAGTGGAATCCGGAGACGATCGCGCTGCTCCAGGATGCCGTGCGCAACGAGAGCTTTGAGACCTACGAGGCATACGCGCGCGCGGTGAACGACGACGCTGTGCGGCGGCTGACGCTCCGTGGCTTGCTGCGCTTTCGCGAGGCGGAGGACGGCGGAATCCCGCTCGAGGACGTCGAGCCCGCAAGCGAGATCGTGAAGCGGTTCGTCACAGGCGCGATGTCTCTCGGCTCGATCTCGCGCGAGGCCCACGAGAACCTCGCGATCGCCATGAATCGCATCGGCGCGAAGTCGAACACGGGCGAGGGGGGAGAGGACCCGGTGCGTTTCACACCCGATGCGAACGGCGACCTTCGCCGCTCGGCGATCAAGCAGGTCGCGTCCGGCCGCTTCGGTGTGACGATCGACTACCTCACCAACGCCGACGAGATCCAGATCAAGATGGCCCAGGGTGCGAAGCCCGGCGAGGGCGGCCAGTTACCTGGCCACAAGGTCGACCACTACATCGCGAGCGTGCGACTCACGACGCCGGGCGTCGGTCTCATCTCGCCGCCACCGCATCACGACATCTATTCGATCGAGGATCTGAAGCAGCTGATCTACGATCTCCGCTGCGCGAACCCGACTGCGCGGATCTCGGTCAAGCTCGTCGCCGAGGTCGGCGTCGGCACCGTGGCTGCTGGTGTCGCAAAGGCGAACGCCGACCACGTCCTCATCTCGGGCCACGACGGTGGAACCGGCGCTTCGCCGCTGTCATCGATCCTCTTCGCGGGGATTCCCTGGGAGATCGGCCTTGCCGAGACGCAGCAGACGCTCGTGCGCAACGACCTCCGCTCGCGCATCTGGGTTCAGACGGACGGGCAGATCAAAACGGGCCGCGACGTCGTCGTTGCGGCGCTGCTCGGCGCCGACGAGATCGGCTTCGCGACAGCGCCTCTCGTCGCGAGCGGCTGCGTGATGATGCGCGCCTGCCACCTCAACACGTGCCCGGTGGGAATCGCAACCCAGGATCCCGTGTTGCGAGCGCGGTTCGCCGGCCAGCCCGAGCACGTCGTCAACTTCTTCTTCTACGTCGCCGAGGAAGCTCGCCAGATCATGGCGCGCCTCGGGATCGCGCTCTACGAGGATCTCGTCGGCCGGGTCGATCTCCTCGAGGCCGACGACGCGATCGCACAATGGCAGGAGCGCGGTATCGATCTCTCGCGGATTCTCTCGCGAACCGCTGTGACCGAGAGTACGCCGGTGCGGAGAACGCAGGCGCAGGACTCTCCCCTCGAAGGCGCCCTCGACTGGGAGTTGATCGAGGCGGCGGCACCGGCCATCGAGGACGGCGAGCACGTCGAGCTATCGTCGCCGATCCGCAATCTCAACCGGACCGTCGGGGGTCTCCTCTCGCACCACGTGACGAAGGCGCACGGCAGCGTCGGCCTGCCGGACGGCTCGATCCGCGTCGCGCTCACGGGATCGGCCGGACAGTCCTTCGGCGCCTGGCTCGCCCCCGGAATCGAGCTCGCGCTCGTCGGCGATGCCAATGACTACGTCGGCAAGGGACTCTCGGGTGGAACGATCTCGGTTCGCCCGCCCGACGACGCGGGCTTCCTCGCGGAGGAGAACGTCGTGATCGGGAACACGGTGCTCTACGGTGCGACGTCGGGCAAGGCGTTCTTCCGCGGCCTTGCGGGTGAGCGCTTCGCGGTGCGGAACTCCGGTGCGACGGCGGTCGTGGAGGGCGTTGGCGACCACGGCTGCGAGTACATGACGGGAGGTATCGCCGTCGTGCTCGGGCCGACCGGCCGCAACTTCGCCGCCGGGATGAGCGGTGGAGTCGCCTACGTCCTCGATCGCGACGGCACCTTCGCCTCGCGCTGCAACATGGAGCTCGTCGGCTTCGATCCGATCGAGGAGCCGGATGTGGCAACGATCGTTGCGCTGATCTCCGAGCACGCACGGCGGACGGGATCGACCGTCGCGGCACGCGTGCTCGAGAGTGCCGATGCGATCTCGGATCTCTTCGTGAAAGTGATGCCGCACGACTACAAGCGCGCCCTCGCCGATCTCGCAATCGACCGAGACGATCACCCGGTCTCGGCGGGTGGCGGCGGATTCTTCACGACCGAGACCGAGGCCGCGAGATAATGGGCGAGCTCGGTGCCTTCCTCAAGCTCGACCGTGCGGAACCGCTCGAGCGCGACCCGGGCGAACGGGTGCATGACGTCCGCGAGTTCGTGAGGCCGCTGCCGCTCGTCGAGCTGCGCAAGCAGGGGGCCCGGTGCATGGAGTGCGGCGTACCGTTCTGTCACTCGGGC
>JAJAZN010000198.1 GCA_026785685.1 Thermoleophilia bacterium | reverse complement strand
CCCGCCCTAACTCCGCCCCCCCGCCCCCGGGGCGCCGCCCGGCCGGGGGGGGCCGGGGCCCCCCCCCCCCCCACGGAACGGTACAAACGGCGAACATCCCCCACCACCCGCCCTGTTCCGGTACTGTTCGACCTACAGCACCGCTCGACGCGCCGGAAACGCATGAGCGTGCTGATCCTCAAGGAATGCAGCATCTCATCGTGTGCTGCGCATATGCAAGAGACCGACTTCAATCCGACACATCCGTCGTCGGAGCCCGCAGATGGCCTGGAGGCCGCCGCGCTCCGCGCTCAGGCCTGGTACGGCGAGCCGTTCCTGCACTCCGGTGAGGACCCAGCTGCCGCCCTCGCCCCTGGCACTGCGCGCCGGCGCGCGCTCGACGACGCGATCAACGAGATGGATGCCGGGAGCCGCGTCCCGTCCGGAGGTTGGAGAGTGCGCTACGGCCTGATGCTCGGCCTCGAGCGTGTCCTCGCCGCCCCGAAGCCGCAGACGGCATCGGGCACCGATCTCCGACGCCACCAGATCGACGCGCTCGCGGGCATGCTCACCGAGCTGATCGCGGCGAATCAACGCAGTGCCGAGGAGAACGGGAACGGAAGCGGCAACGGCAACGGCGCCGAGAGCGTCGAAACCGAACCCGCGGAGCTCGAGGAGGAAGACGACGACTTCGACGCCGGCGTCGTCGACCTCGACGCCGATGAGCCCACGTTTACCGGAGAGGACCCGGGCGCGGAGCGCCGCTATCGCTTCCGTCACCCGACGGCCTCCGGCAAGACGATCGCTGCTGCAGGCTTCGTCGAATCGGCGCGGCACCTCGGAATCCTGATCCTCACCCACCGCCGCCTCCTCGTCTCCCAGTTCCAGCGCGACCTGACGACGGAGGGGTACGCCGACCGCTTCACCGACGCGATCGACACTGGGAACGAGCCGCTCAGGGACGACCCGATCACGATCCAGACCTACGCCTGGTTTGCCCGCCACGCCGACGAAATCTCGCGGAACGCCTACCAGCTCGTGATCTGCGACGAGGCGCACACCGCTCTCGGCGAGAAGACGAGCGCGGCGATCCGCTCCTTCAGCGAGCCGGTCTACATCGGCATGACCGCGACCGAGCAGCTGATCGCGAAGCAGGTTTCGGACGTCTTCCCCGCCTCGGTCGACGATCTTCCCCTTGCAGATGCTGCGCGCCGTGGACTTATCGCTCCCCTTCGCTGCCTGAGGGTCCCTCCGGCTGCTGCGATCAACTCGGTACCGATCGTCGGCGGCGACTTCGAGGAGCGCGCTCTCGCCGCAGCACTCGACCACTCGGCACTCAACCAGGCAGCAGCCAGCCTCTATCGCGAACGATTCGGGACGACGCCGGGCATCGTCTACGCCGCCGGTGTCGAGCACGCCTACAACCTCGCGCAGGAGTTCCGCGCGGCCGGCCTCAAGGCCGAGGCGGTCTCGGGCAAGACGCCGCCGGTCAAGCTCGCCGAGACGCTCGCAGCGTATGAGCGCGGCGAGATCAACGTCCTGATCAACGCGCAGCTCCTCGCGGAAGGCTGGAACTCACCACGGGCGACGGTCTGCTTTCATCTCGCGCCGACTGCTTCGCGCCGCGTCTACCAGCAGCGCATCGGCCGGATCATGCGGATGCACTCGCGTAAGGAAGCCGGCGTCGTCGTCGACTTCGTGACGAAGGGATCGACGCACAACGATCGCGTGATCTCGCTGCACTCCCTGCTCGACGCCGACTTCTACCGCGAGGGCGCGCGCGTCACGCCCGCGCCGCGCCGACGCCAGCAGCGTCGAGCACGTCGTCTGCTGTCACCGGTTCCGTGGCTCGTGCCTGTCACCCCCGACGTGATCCGGCGACTTGCCGTGATCCAGCGCGAGTGGCAGCGGATCGACCCGAAGTTTCTCGACGACGAGGAGCAGCGCTTCTGGGCGACGATCGCCGGCAGGCAGATCCGCTTCGACCAGCGCACGGAGTCCGCACGAAAGTTCACCGAAGGGCGAGCCGGCAAAGGTGCCCTCGAGACGTTCCTCGCTGTCTGCGCCGCCGAGAATCCCAACCGCCGCCTCCGTATGACCGCGCTCGCCGATCGCGTCGCAGCCCCCGTGGAGCGCGCCGACTTCGACGACCTCGTCACGCTCGTCAGCCAGGCGCTGCCCTGGGAGAAGGATCGCACCGCGGGCGTGCGGATCCTGCTGCGCGCGATAGGCGAGGGCAAGGCAACCGCGCCGGATCAGATACTCGGCCGCTGGACGTGGAAGCTGGCACGGGCTACGCGCAAGGTGCAGGATCGCCGTGCGAGCGCCGAGTTCCCCGAGGCGAAGCGATTGCTCGGAGCCGTCGCAAACTCTCGCGGCCATCGTCACGAGGACAACGTCGCGAAGCTGGTTCAGGTCGCGCGAGCGCTGCCGCTGTCGGTCGGAGCCGCCCTGCTTGCGTCTGCCGACGCGTACACGCCGCGCGCAACCGCGCTCCTCGAGCAGGCGCGCGAGGATCTCGGCCCCATGACGGAGATTGCGAACGCGCTGGCGGAGAACCTTCCTGCACCCAAGGCTCCCGTCCGCAAGTCGCGCCGCCGGCGCAAGAAGCGCCGCCCAGCGGGAACGGTGGATGCCGCGACTGCAAGCACGAACGGCGCTCCAAGAGACCCGGCAGCAAGCGACGGATCATCGGCCGAAACGAAGCCCGCAGCCGAGAGCACAGCTCCCGTCAGTGCGGTCGCAGCCGCCCCGACCGAGGTCGCGTAGGCCGAGCTCTAGTCCGGCGGGTCGCCGCTCTCGCGGTCTCGGAGGAACTGCGACAGCTCGGCGGCAAGAGATTCGCCCGTGGGGAGATCGTCCTCGTCGAGCAGGTCGTCGATCGAGTCCGCTCGCCGCTCGAGCTCCTCGACGTACGCGGCGGTCTCGGGATCCGAGGCAACCGCTTCGGTGATCTGCTCCGCGTAGACCTCCTCTGCCTCCTCGAGCTCCGAGAGATCGAGCTCGATGCCGAGGAGCTCCCCGAGCCGATCGCAGAGCGCCCGCGCTGCGCGCGGGCTTGGTGCGAGCGAGACGTAGTGCGGCACGGCCGACCAGAGGCTCACCGTGGGAATCTCCGCCTGCCTGAAAGCGTCGTGCAAGACGCCGACGATCCCCGTCGGCCCCTCGTACCGCGACGGCTGCAGCCCGAGCTCTTCGACGAGCGAGAGATCGCTCGCAACACCCGTCACCGGCGCGTCGCGCGTGTGCGGCACGTCGGCGAGCAAGGCGCCGAGGGTGACGACGAGCTCGACCCCGAGGTCGCGGGCGAAGCCGACGACGAGCTCGTTGAATGCGCGCCAGCGGTAGTTCGGCTCGACACCCATCAGGATCACGGCGTCGCGGTCGGCCCCCGGGATAGAGGCGACATGGAAGATATTCTCGGGCCATTCGATCTTCCGTGTCAGCCCCTCATCGAGCGTGACCGTCGGCCGCGTCGCCTGGAAGTCGACGAAGCCCTCCGGGTCGATCTCGGCGATGCGCCGAGCATTCCAGGACCGGACGAGTGTCCCTCCCGCAAGCGACGCAGCCTGACCACCGTCGTTCCAGCCGCGGAAGGCTGCGATCAGAACGGGTCGGCGCAGAGCGGGTCGCTCGTCAACCCGAAGCTCGTTTTCCATCGAGCAAGTCTAGCGGCGGTCGGCCGCGACGAGGGGCGCGGGGGGCCGGTGCAGCGCCCACGCGATCCCGACGGTCAGAACCCAGATCGTCGCAGCGAGCGAGACGTGGATCGCGACCAGCCACCAGGGCAGGGCGTTCCGGTACTGGATCTCCCCGACGGCCATCTGCACCAGCAGGACGACGAGCAGGAGCGCTCCTCCCGACGCGATTCCCGGGAGCTCTTTGCGAAGCCGCCAGAGGAAGGCCGAGACGACGAGTATCACGATCCCGTAAAGAGCCGTCGCGCGCACGTGCACGTAGATCGTGTCGTGCACGGAGAGCCCGAGGCGCGGGATGTCCTCGCCGCCCGAGTGAGGGCCCGAAGCTGTCGACACCGTGCCCGTGACGACGAGCACAGCGCAGGCAGCGACGCCGAGCCCGGCAACCTTCCTGAGCCACGAGGGACCGGCCGCCCGAGCGTAGCCCCGATAGTGGCTCCAGGCCTCGATCACGACGACGACGGAACCGGCTACGACGAGGAGCGCGAGCAGGAAGTGCGACATCACGGCGACGGGATGCAGGTCGAGCAGCACGGTAACCCCGCCGAGGGGGATCTGGGCGATGGTGCCGAGCGCCGTGATCAGGGCCACAGTGCGCACCCAACGAGGCAGCCCATCGACGCGCCGCGCCGCGAGCCACGTGATGATCGTGAAGACGATGCCGACGAGCGCGACCATGCGATTGCCGAACTCGATCGCGGCATGACCACCCGTCTCGGGATACGGCTTGTCACCGCAGCGCGGCCAGTTGTCACAGCCGAGCCCGGAGGCGGTCAGGCGCACGACGGCGCCGCTTGTGACGACGACCCATAGCGTGAAGAGCGTGATGTTCGCAAGTTGGAGGAATCGTCGCGGCGAGACGGCGCGCCGCACGCGGGCGGTCGTCACGGTGTCGGCGGACTCGCTGTCGCTCATCGCAGCTCGACTCCTGATCCCTCGACGACGCGGCCGACGCGATAGAGCTCGAGGCCAAGGTCGGAGAAGCGGGCCGCGAGAACAGCCCCCTTGTCGGCAGGAAGCGAGGCGAGCAGCCCTCCAGCCGTTTGGGGGTCGAAGGCCAGTGCCTCCGCCGCCGCGGGAGCGGTGCTCTCGACGTGCGGGCCGGCGTAGTCGCGATTCCGGCGGTCTCCGCCGGTACGCGTGCCGTCGCTCGCCAGCTCGAACGCCCCCGGAAGCGCGGGGAGCGCCGCCGCCTCGAGCTCGATCCGAGCGTTGCTGCGCGACGCCATCTCGTGCGCGTGCCCGAGGAGCCCGAAGCCCGTCACATCGGTGACAGCATTGGGGTTGAAGGGCCGCAGCGCGTCGGCGGCTGCACGATTGAGTGTGCGCATCGCGACGACGGCGGCGTCGAGCGCTCCCGCGGATGCGCTGCCGTCGCGTTGCGATTGGAGCACGAGCCCCGTCCCGAGCGCCTTCGTCAGGAACAGAGCATCGCCCGGCTTCGCACCGCTCTTCGGCCAGATCCCGTTCGGATGGACGGTGCCGACGACCGCGAGACCGTACTTGGGCTCGTCGTCCCGGATCGTGTGCCCGCCGGCGAGGATTGCGCCCGCCGCCCGGACGACTTCGTCAGCTCCCGCAAGAATCTCACCGAGCACGTCTGTTGGGAGCTCCTCCGGGAACGCAGCGATCGAGAGCGCGAGCAGCGGCAGGCCGCCCATGGCGAAGACGTCGTTGAGAGCGTTCGTCGCAGCGATAGCGCCGAAGTCCCGTGGATCGTCGACGACAGGCGGGAAGAAATCGACGGTGAAGACGATCGCGCGGTCGTCGTCCAAGCGGTAGACGGCGGCGTCGTCGGCCGGATCGAGCCCGACGAGGAGCTCCGCCGAATCGACCGGGAGAAAGCCGGCGAGCAGCTTCTCGAGCCGGGCGGCCGGGTACTTCGCGGCGCACCCGCCGGCCTTCGCGAGCGAGGTCAGCGTCGGGGTCGCGGTCACGAATTCAGTGTACGCACGGGGTGTGCGGCGTCTCGCAACGTATGACAGAAAACAGCGGGTCTACCGTTGCGGGACACCCCACGCGAAGGAGTCCTGGACGACAAGGAGAACAGGGGGGCGGAGAGTCATACCCCCATCCCTTCTCCTCCCTGATCAACACGAAGGCCGCTACCCCCGTGGCGGCTTTCGTTCTGTCTGTGCAAGGATCGGGTGATGCCATCAGCGCTCATTATCGGCGGCTCGTCCGGGATCGGGCTCGCCATCGCCCGCATGCTCCGCGACGAGGGCTACGCGCTGACGCTCGCGGGACGGAAGCTCGATCGCCTCGAGGCTGCTCGTGACGACCTCGACGCCGCGATCGTCGTCGCGGACGTGTCGTCGGAGGACGACTGTGCCCGGCTTGTCGACGAGCACGTTGCGGCGCACGGCGGCCTCGATGTGCTCGTCAACTCCGCCGGCGTCGGGATCGCGGGAACCCTGGCCGACACCTCGGCGAAGGCCTGGGATCTGCAGCAGGCCGTCAACCTGCGCGGCCCGTTCCTCGTCACCCGGGCAGCACTCCCGCACCTTCGCATGACTAAGGGCTAC
The DNA here is from genome assembly GCA_026785685.1 of Thermoleophilia bacterium. Taxonomy (GTDB): domain Bacteria; phylum Actinomycetota; class Thermoleophilia; order Gaiellales; family Gaiellaceae; genus Gaiella. Next base: position 2,631 of record JAJAZN010000198.1, on the reverse strand, counting down.
GTGGTCAACCTCGCCTCGATCGCGGGCACGCTCCCGACGCCGGGACTCGGAGCCTACGGAGCGTCGAAGGCGGCGTTGATCGCAATGACGCGCACCCTTGACCGCGAGGAGGCCGACAGCGGCGTTCGCGCAACGGCCCTCTGCCCGGGATTCGTCGACACGCGGATGGCAGCCTGGACGGGCATCCCGGGCGAGGAGATGATCGCCCCGGGGGACTGCGCCGAGATCGTGCGTGCGTTGCTGCGTCTCTCACCCTACGCGCGCATCCCGGTCGTCGTGATCGAGCGAGCCGGCGAACAGGTCTAGCGGGCAGGGCGCAACGCCACCGTATCCGTAGGGGCGAGGCACCGCCGATCCCCGCGAGGCAAGCCTCGCCCGCCGTCCACCGCAACACCCCGATACCCCCGAATACGCCCGGCACCCGCGGACGACGCATGCGCGTCGCGCCCTACGGGGTGATGCCGCCGCCGAGGAGCTCCATCGGCCCGTCGGCCTGGGTGAGCCCGAGGCGGCCGTAGAGCTCGAGCTTGTCACGGGAGTCCTCGAGGTCGAGCAGCCGCATCGTCAGCTGGCCGATCCGGTCGACCGGGCCGAAGGCGCTCCCGACGTTCTCCATCGAGAGGCGCTCCGGGTGATAGGTCGCGTTCGGGCTCGTCGTCGCGAGCAGCGTGTAGTCGTCGCCGCGGCGTAGCTCGATCGTCACCTCACCCGTGACGGCAAGACCGATCCAGTTCTGCAGGCTCTGACGCAGCATCAGCGACTGGGGGTCGAACCAGCGCCCCTCGTACAGCAGCCGCCCGAGCCGGCGGCCCATCGTGCGGTAGTTGTCGATCGTCGCCTCGTTGTGGATCGCGTTCACGAGGCGCTCGTAGGCGACGAAGAGCAATGCCAGCCCGGGCGCCTCGTAGATGCCGCGCGACTTTGCCTCGATGATGCGGTTCTCGATCTGATCGGACATCCCAAGGCCGTGCCGGCCACCGATCTCGTTCGCGGCGATCACGAGCTCGACTCGATTGCCGAACTCCTTGCCGTTCAGGGCGACGGGCCAGCCCTCGTGGAAGCGCACCGTGACGGTCTCGGGCGCGAGCGCAACGGACTGATCCCAGTGGGCGACGCCCATGATGGGCTCGACGAGCGACATCGAGCGATCGAGCAGCTCGAGCTCCTTCGCCTCGTGTGTCGCACCCCAGATGTTCGCGTCGGTGGAGTACGCCTTCTCGACCGACGAGCGGTAGGGAAGATCGCGCTCGAGCAGCCACTCGCTCATCTCCTTACGCCCCCCGAGCTCGTCGACGAACTGCGCGTCGAGCCACGGCTTGTAGATCCGGAGTGCGGGGTTCGTGAGCAGGCCATAACGGAAGAAGCGCTCGATGTCGTTGCCCTTGTAAGTCGACCCGTCGCCCCAGATGTCGACGCCGTGCTCGCGCATGGCGTGCACGAGCATCGTCCCCGTGACCGCGCGCCCGAGCGGCGTCGTGTTGAAGTAGGTCTTGCCGCCGCTCGAGATGTGAAAGGCGCCGCACTGGAGCGCGACGAGCCCCTCGTTCACGAGCTGCTCGCGGCAGTCGACGAGCTCTGCCGCCTCGGCGCCGTAGTCGAACGCGCGCTCGCGGACACCAGCGATGTCCGGCTCGTCGTACTGGCCGAGGTCGGCAGTGAAGGCGAATGGGATCCCGCCCTTCTCGCGGATCCACGCGACTGCAACGGACGTGTCGAGGCCGCCGGAGAAGGCGATGCCGATCCGTTCGCCGACAGGGAGAGATTGTAGGACGCGGCTCATTGCGGGAGCGTAGCGGCGGCCCAACGGTCAGGTTCCTGCACTCCACCGCCTCCCAACCGACGTGCCGTCTCCACGGGAACGCCACGGCCCCCGATCCGGCGACAGGATGAATCCTGTCGCCACCCACGCGCCCGCACCCCTCGCCACGCGCCACGCGCCCGCACCCACCGCCACGCGTCATTCGTTCCGCCGTCACCCGGCGGCGACGCGCCTGAGGTCAGGAGCCTTCGCGCCGCATCCGGAATGCGCTACGGGGCGACCTTCTGCAACGCCGCCTCGAGCTCGGCCGGGCTGAAGGCTCCTTCAAGACGTGCACGCACCACGCCCGTCTCGTCGACGACGAACGTGAACGGCTCGGTCGGTAGCTTCCACTCGTTCACCCACCGGTTCGTCCCCTTGGAGGGATCGTTGTCCTTGTAGATCTCGATGTGGATGAAGTCGACGCCCTTGCTCTGCCAGTCCTTCGCGACGGACTGGACGACCTGAACGACGGGGCCGCAGGTCTTCGTCTGACAGAAGAGCGGCGTCGCGAATGAGACGACGAACGGCCTCTTTGCCGCCATCGAGGCGGCAACCGTCGTGCGCAGAAGATTCAGGTCGGGGGGCTCGGCAGTCGTCGCGGCACGAACAGACTTCACCGGAGCGTTCGGCTCGAGCGTCGGATTGCGGGACGGAATCGCTCGGTCGCCGACCTCCGGCGCGGCAGCCTGCTTGCGAACGACGAGGTTGCCGAGCGCCTGGATCTCTTTGCCGCCGGTCGGCTGAGCGAGGATCCAGTACTTCCCGGGCGTCGGGGTTGTCACGGTCGTGACGTAGATGTTCTGTGCGTCGGCCTTCGCCCCACCGGGGAT
>JAJAZN010000197.1 GCA_026785685.1 Thermoleophilia bacterium | reverse complement strand
CCGTCAAGCGAGCGGCCACGCAACGGGTGCGCAACCTTATCGAGCTGTGGGTGAGGCTGAAGCCTCACCCCTCAGCGCGCCGTCGGTGACACCACGCTCGCTTGCGCCAGTGTTCCGGAATGCACCCTGACCGGGCACGACCGTGGCGTGGCCCGAGGCTCAGGGCTGGGCGAGTGTTTCACGAATGTGGCCGCGACAGCCGCCGGGCGGCGGCCAATTGACGTGTGACAGTTCATCTCTTAGACTCGCCTGAATCGTGCGCCCTCGATTGGGTGTCCGAGGAAGGGCGGAGGCGCGTTGTCGAGATCGGTGATGGGCTTGGTGGTTGCCGCAGCGGTGCTGATGGTTGGCGCCACATCAGCTGCGGGTAGCCGCGGGCCTCGGATCTTGTTCCAGTCGCTGGCCCCCGGCGGCGGCGACACGTTCTACTCGATGAACTTGAACGGCTCGGACGTGCAGCGGCTCCAGCTCGATATACCCGGCAGCGCGATTAGTCCGGACTGGTCGCCCGATGGTCGTCGGGTTGCGTTCGCCGTTCAGGTTGGTGACGCACAGTCGATCTGGACGGCGGACGCTGATGGCAAGAACGCGAAAGAGCTTTTCCATTGCGCGGGTGCGTGTCTCGGAACCGACTTTCCAGCGTGGTCCCCGGACGGTACGTCGATTGCCTTCACCTACCTGGATGCGAACCCGCCTCCGACGAACGGCCCGCCGAGTGGGGACTCGATTCGTGTCATCGATCTCGCCTCGAAGAGGGTTCGTGTCGTCGCGACGTCGAAACTGCCGCTGCTGATCGACCTCGCACGCTGGTCGCCGGACGGCAAGCGGATGGTCGTGGAACGAGACAAGTTCAGCAACGGGAATCAGACCGGGAGCAGGATTGAGGTCATCCGTGTGCGCGACGGTCGAGTAACGCCGATCACCCCCTTCTCACAGTTCGGTTTCCACCCAGACTGGTCACGCCGCAACCTCATCGCGTTCGACACCTACGACCTTCTTGCATATCGCGACGGCGCACCCGGCGGCTCGAACCTGTTCACCGTCCTTCCAAACGGGACACATCTCAAGCAGTTGACCCATTTCAAAGTCGGCGGCAATCGGGTTTCGGCGGCGACGTTCACTCCCGACGGCAAGCGGATCATGTTCACCTACCAGGTCAGAGGGTCTCGCAGCGCTGCCTTCATTGCGAGCGGTGGTGGAGCGATCACAACCGTGCCGACGAACCACGGCGGCCCGGTCACCCACCCGCGGCTATCAAGAGCACCGTGAAGGAAGCAAAAATAGGACTTGCGGCGTCGTCCTCCGCTCTGGAGGCGGTTCATGGAACCACTCGGCGGATGTCGAGACCGTAGATAGTCGCCTGGGCCAGTTCGGGAATGGGCGGATCGGCGCCCAAAGCTCCCAGCCGATAGGTTCGTACGACTTCCCGGGCGTGCCGCCGATCGAGACGATCGTCGTCCCTGGCTCTTCAGCGAACGCCGTCCGTTTCACACCCGGGCGGGCGAAGACGAACGTGCCGGCTGGCGCGTCCACCCGGTCGCCGTCGAGTTCGAACCTCGCGCGGCCGCGCTGCACGAGGTAGAGCTCCTCCTCCTCGCAGTCCGACTCGTCGTGCTCGTTGATGATCCGGTCACCCACCTCGCGACGCGACCAGCTATTGATCCCGAAGGAGGTAATACCGAAGTGATGCCGGACCGGCCGCGATGGACAGCGCCCGTCGTTGATCTCCTCAATCTCGTCAACTCTCGCGACGGAATAACCGCTCATCGAACCCCTCCTACACGTCGTGGCTATTGCGAGGCAGAAAAGAGTACCTTCAACTCAGAGAGCGAGCGTAACAGCGCTTACCTGCGCCAGCGTCCCTACGCCTGCCTCTACAGCAAAAGGCGCTGCAGATCCATCGCATCGGCCTTCGCCACCGCGACTTTCGCGATCGCCAGATCCTGGATGGCGAGGCCCGTCGAGTCGAAGAGCGTGATGTCCTCGGCGTAACGGCGGCCGTCGGCTTCGCCGGTCAGCACGCGGCCGATGTCCGTGACGCGGTCGCGGGTGACGACGCCCGCCTCGACTCCGGCTGCCAACTCGCCGCCGTGGCTCGCCTGCTCCCAGACGTCGCAGAAGAGGTCGGCGCGGGCGAGTTCCCCGACCGCGACTTCGGCCTTGCCCGGCCCGTCTGCCCCCATCATCGAGACGTGCTGGCCGTCGCGGAGCGAGCCGTTGGGGAAGAGCAGCTCGCGCCCTGGCGTCACCGTGACGACGATGTCGCACGCGAGTGCCTCCTCACGGGACGTTGCAACCGTCGCCCCGAGACGATCTGCGACGAGCGTCGAGCGTGCGGGGTCGAGATCCCAGACATGGACGTCACTGCCGAGGGCGCGGAACATCCGCACCGTCTCGGCACCGTTGACACCGCAGCCGATCACAGCCGTCGACTCGGCTCCCGCACGGCACAGCGTCTCGGCAGCGATCACTGCAGCCGCAGCCGTGCGCAGCGCAGTCACCGCCGCTGCATCGAGCAGGGCAACGAGCGCGCCCGTCTCCGCGTTGGAGAGCATCACGAGCCCGGTCACAGTGGGGAGGCCCTGTGCCGGATTGCCGGGGAAGGACGTCACCCACTTCAGGAGTGCGTGGCCGTCGCCGAGCGCGGGCATCGCCCTGAAGTCGCCGGCCGGGTAGTTCGTCACGTAGAGCTTGGGGTGCATCGTCCAGTCGCCCTTCGCGTGGGCGATGAACGCCTGCTTGACCGCGTCATACGCCTCGTGCGGCGAAACTGCACGTTCGACGTCGGCGCCCGAGAAGCAGGGAACGATCATGGTGCGAACCCTACCCAGGCGTACTTGGATGCTGTCGTGCCTCCCACGATCGAGATCTTTGGACTGTCCGTCGTTCGCGGCGGTTCGACCGTGCTCGACGAGCCCACCGTCGGCCTCGACCCGGTGCTCCGTCGCGACCTGTGGGACTTCTTCCACGAGCTCGCCTCCGGAGGCACGACGCTGCTCGTTTCGAGCCACGTCATGGACGAGGCTGCCCGCTGCGAGCGGTTGCTCCTCCTTCGCAACGGAGCCGTTCTCGCCGACCTCTCGCCCGCGGAGCTCCTGCAACGGACGGACGCGCCCGACCTCGACGCGGTGTTCCTCCAGCTCGTCGAGAGCGGTGCGATGTCGTGAGTGGCGCGCGCACGGTCGCGACCGCGGCCAGGGTGCTCTCGCAACTCCGCCGGGATCCGCGCACGATCGTGCTGCTGATCGCGGTGCCCTGCGTCCTCATTCTCCTCGTCGACCAGCTCTTCTCTGGCCGCGAGCAGGTCTTCCAGAGCGTGGGCGTGCCAATGCTCGGGATCTTCCCTCTGATCAGCATGTTCCTCGTCACGTCGATCACGATGCTACGAGAGCGCACGACCGGCACGCTCGAGCGGCTCCTGACGACGCCACTGACGAAGCTGGAGCTCCTGCTCGGCTACGGCATCGCGTTCGCGGCCGTCGCGGTAGTCCAGGTCACCGTGGTGTCGCTCGTCGGGTTCGTCATCCTCGGCCTGGACACGGTGCACTCCAACCTCTTGATCGTGCTCCTCGCGGTCGCCAATGCACTTCTCGGAATGGCCTTCGGCCTGTTCGTGAGCGCCTTCGCTCGGTCCGAGTTCCAGGCGGTGCAGTTCATGCCCGCCTTCGTTCTGCCACAGATCCTGCTGTACGGTCTCTTCGTCGCCCGAGACCAGATGGGCGACTGGCTCCAGTGGGTCTCGGCTGTCCTCCCGCTCACCTACGCGTTCGACGCGCTCGACCGGGCTGCACACGAGCCGACGCTCGGGCCGCGCTTCTGGGCAGACGTGACGATCGTGGTCGGGGCGATGATTCTCGCTCTGGTGCTCGGCGCCGCGACGCTTCGTAGACGCACGCCGTAGGCCCGTTCCCGCGGAGGGTTACGACGCCTTGACTGCGCCGATCAGCTTCACGATCGAGTCCTTGGCGTCGCCGAAGAGCATCGTCGTTCGCGGATCGAGGTACAGCTCGTTGTCGATGCCCGCGAAGCCGGGGGCCATCGACCGCTTCATCACGACGACTGCCGCTGCCTTGTCGACGTCGAGGATCGGCATTCCGTAGATCGGTGACGACGTGTCCGTGCGCGCGGCGGGGTTCGTGACGTCGTTGGCGCCGATCACGAGCACGACGTCGGCCTGCGGGAACTCGGGGTTGACCTCGTCCATCTCCTTCAGCACGTCGTACGGGACGTTTGCCTCGGCGAGGAGCACGTTCATGTGGCCCGGCATGCGCCCCGCGACCGGATGGATCGCGTAGACGACGTCAACGCCCTTCTCTTCGAGCAGCTCACCGAGCTGGCGAACGTCGTGCTGCGCCTGCGCGACCGCGAGGCCGTAGCCGGGCACGACGATCACCTTGCGAGCGAAGGAGAGCATCACGGCGACGTCCTCGGGTGAGGTCGCGCGCACGGTACGGCCGTCGTCGACGCGGGCTGCCCCCGTACCTGCCTGTACCTGCCCGAAAGCGCCGAAGAGGACGTTGGTGATCGAACGGTTCATCGCTTTACCCATCAGGATCGTGAGCAGTGTTCCCGATGCTCCGACGAGGGCGCCGGCGACGATGAGGACGTTGTTGTTGAGGACGAAGCCGGTCGCGGCAGCTGCGAGCCCCGTGAAGGCGTTGAGGAGCGAGATCACGACCGGCATATCGGCTCCGCCGATCGGCAGGACGAACATCACGCCGAACACGAGCGCGGCCGCGATGAGGCCGTAGATCAGACCCTGCTGGTCGCCGCCTGTCGCGATCCAGACGCCAAGCACGACTGCGCTGCCGATGATGAGCGCGTTCACGATCTGCTGGCCGCGGAACACGATCGGCCGCCCGGAGATGAGCTCCTGCAGCTTCGCGTAGGCGACGAGCGAACCGGAGAACGAGATGGCGCCGATCAGCGCCGAGAGGGCGACCGACGCTGCCTCGACGGTCGAGAAACTGCCGGCGAACCGGTGGAACTCATCCAGCGCGATCAGCGCAGCCGCACCGCCGCCGACTCCGTTGAAGAGGGCCACCATCTGCGGCATCGCGGTCATCTTCACCATGCGCGCTCCGACGAGCCCGACGGCGCCACCGACGACCATGCCGATCCCGATCAGCGCGTAGTTGCCGACGCTGTCCTGGAGGAGCGTCACGACGATCGCGAGTGCCATCCCGGCCGCGCCGATCCAGTTCCCCTTGCGCGCGTGCTTCGGGGAGGAGAGGAAGCGGAGCGCGAGGATGAAGGTCACGATCGTGACCAGATAGAGAGCGTCAGTCGTCGCTCGACTCACGCCTGGGCTCCCTTCTCCTGAACATCTGCAGCATGCGGTCCGTGACGACGAAACCGCCCACGACGTTGGCCGAGGCAAGCACGACGGCGACCACGCCGACGACCTTCGAGAACGTGTCGTCGGCTGCCCCGGCGATCAGGATCGCGCCGACGATGACGATGCCGTGGATCGCATTCGTGCCCGACATCAGCGGCGTGTGCAGCATCGTCGGCACCTTCGAGATCACCTCGATACCGAGGAAGATCGCGAGCACGAGGATCGTCAGCTCGAGGATGAAGGAGGTCTCTATGCCGCCACCTCTTCGGTCGGGCGAGCCACGCAGGCGCCGCCGGTGATGTCGTCGTCGAAGTCGAGAGTCAGCTCGCCGCCGGGTGCGAGGTGCTGCAGCAGAGCGGTCACGTTGCGCGCGTAGAGCCGACTCGCGTCAGCGGCCATCAGGGAAGGCAGGTTCGTGAAGCCGACGATCGTGACGCCGTCACGGACGATCTCCTGGCCGGGGGTCGTGAGCTCGCAGTTCCCGCCCGCCTCGGCGGCGAGGTCGACGATGCAGCTGCCCGAACGCATTTGCCCGACGGTCGAGGCCGCGATCAGCTTTGGCGCGGGGCGGCCCGGGACGAGGGCCGTCGTGATCACGATGTCGAAGTCGGGGACGCGCTCCTCGAGCGCGGCCTGCTGTGCAGCCTGCTGATCGGGGGTCAGCTCCTTCGCGTAACCGCCCTCGGTCTCCTCGCCGTGGATACCGAGCTCGAGAAACTTGGCACCGAGCGACTCGACCTGCTCCTTCACGGCCGGCCGCACGTCGAACGCCGTTACGACCGCGCCGAGTCGGCGTGCCGTTGCGATCGCCTGGAGCCCCGCGACGCCCGCCCCCATCACGAGGACACGGGCCGGAGCGATCGTGCCAGCGGCCGTCATCAGCAGGGGAAACATCTTCTGAACGCGATCGGCTGCGATCAGCACGGCCTTGTATCCGGCGACCGTGGCCTGCGAGGAGAGCGCGTCCATCGACTG
>JAJAZN010000196.1 GCA_026785685.1 Thermoleophilia bacterium | reverse complement strand
GCTCGCGATCTACGGGACGAACTGCCTCAAGTTCGGGACGGAGGACGACGCTCAGGCCCGACCCTGGCTCACGCGCGAGCTCCACATCGTCCAGCCGAAGCTCCTGATCGTGATGGGCGAGGAATCGACCCGATTCCTCGACGCCCTCGAGTTCGCGCTCGCCGACCGGCTGAGCGACCGGGAGGTGGGCGTCCTGCACCGCTTCACGCCCACAATCGAGGCGATCGTGACACCCGACATCGACGGCGCCCTCGACGACCAGGGAGCGAAGACGGCGTTCTGGAACGCGTTCAAGGCGCTTGGACCGTGGTGGGCGGAGCTGCCTCCGTACTGAACGCGCGGCGGGCAGCGGCGCTCGCCGTTGTCGTCGCCGTTCTCGTCGCCTGGGACGCAGGGGCCGGTGTGCTGCCCGACCTCGGGCACTGGGCCGACGTGCTCGTGATCGCCCTTCTCGTGCTGCCGGTGACGTTCGCAGTCCCGTGGGTCGCGCTTCCCGCCGCAACTTCCCGCTTCATCCCCCACGTCGCGGTGGCGCTCGTAGCGCTGTCGTTCCTCCTCTATCTCGCGGGCTTCGGGGCGCTCTTCAACGTCAGCAAGCTCCTCGCGCTGACGGCGATCGGATACTGGTTCATGAGCGTGTTCGAGGCGCTCTCGTGGGTCGTCCTGATCGCGCTGATCATCCCCTGGGTCGACGTGCTCTCGGTCTGGCGCGGGCCGACCGAGTACATCGTCTCGGAGCAGCCGAGCCTCTTCGACCGCGTCTCAATCGCGTTCCGGCTTCCAGGCGAGGAGGGCTCGGCCAACATCGGACCTCCCGATATCCTCTTCTTCTCGCTGTTTCTCGCTGCGGCGGCCCGCTTCGAGCTCCGGCTCCACCTCACGTGGATCTCCATGGTCGGCCTGCTCGCGCTGACGCTGATCTCGACGAACGTCTTCGACCTCACCGGCCTCCCTGCGCTCCCGGCAATCGCTCTCGGCTTCCTCCTGCCGAACGCCGACCTGCTCTGGAAGGCCTGGCGCGAGCGCGGCCTCGAGATTCGCGGCTAAACGACCTCGGGCGGAGCGGCGTCCGTGGGCTGCTCGACGCGCTCGAGCAGGTTGACGGTCTCGATGTGCGGTGTGTGCGGGAACTTGTCGACCGGGCGGCAACGGACGAGCTCGTATCCGAAGTCCTCACGCAGCGTCTTCAGGTCGGAGGCGAGGGTCGTCGGGTTGCAGGACACGTAGACGATTCGCGGAGCCCTGAGGCGCCCGAGTCGACGGAGTGCCTTTCCGGCGAGGCCGGCACGAGGCGGATCGACGACGACGACATCCGGCTGACCGGCGCGCTGCTGCAGCTCCTCGAGCGCAAGCGAGACGTTGCCGGCGAAGAACGCTGCATTCGTGATCCCGTTCAGCTCGGCGTTCTCGATCGCACACGCGACGGACTCCTCGGAGATCTCGACCCCCCACACCGTGAGCGCATCAGGGGCGAGCGTGAGGCCGATCGTTCCCGTACCGCAATAGAGGTCGTACACCGTCTCGCTCCCCGTCAGCCCCGCGAACTCGCGGGCAATCGAGTAGAGCGTCTCGGCCATCTCGGTGTTCGTCTGGAGAAACGCGTTCGGTCGCACCCGGAATCGAAGCCCGAGGATCTCCTCCTCGATCGCATCCTCGCCCCAGAGCAGCACGGTCGGGAGATTCGTGATCTCGGCCGGCGTCTCGTTGACGGCCCAGTGGATCGAGCGCACTTCCGGGAACGTTCGCAGCACCTCCACGAGGTAGCCCTCCTCGAACTTCTTGCCCTTCGCCGTGACGAGCTGCACGAGTACCTGGCCAGTGTTGCGGCCCTCGCGGAACACGAGGTGACGGAGGTAGCCCTTCTGATCGGTCTGGTCGTACGCGACGAGCTTCTCCTCGCGCGCCCAGCCCTGCACGGCGTCGCGAATCCTGTTGCCGAGATCTGTCGTCAGCAGGCACACCTCGAGCGGAAGCACCTCGTCCCAGCGACCAGCCCGATGGAAACCGAGAGCCGGGCCGTCGGGCGTCTGCGTGAACGAGTACTCGAGCTTGTTGCGGTAGTGGTACTGCGAGGCGGCGGGCACGATCGGGTCGATCGGCGGCTCGGCTATACCGCCCAGGCGCACGAGTGCATCGCGCACCTGCGCGGCCTTCGACTCGAGCTGACGCTCGTAGGCGTAGTCCTGGAAGCGGCAGCCGCCACAGGCACCGAAGTGCGGGCAGGGCGCCACGACCCTGTCGGGGCCGGGCATGAGAACCTCGAGCGCGGTCGCCTCTGCGAAGCCGCGCTTGACCTTGGTGACGCGCGCACGCACTGTGTCACCGGGCAACCCACGGCGAACGAAGACGACGAACCCGTCGAGGCGCGCGACACCGTTGCCGCCGAAGGCGAGCGAGTCGACGTGGAGCTCGAGCTCCTCACCATTCGAGACAGGGGCGGCCATAAGCAGCGGAGCCTAGCGGGGATCTCTCTCAGAGCAGGACGCTGACGAACACCGACCGCTCGCGCGGGCCGTCGAACTCGCAGAAGAAGATCCCTTGCCAGGTCCCGAGCGCGAGGGTGCCGTCGTCACGCAGCGGGATCAGCACGCTCGGGCCCATGAACGCGGCCCGGATGTGGGTCGGGGCGTTCTCCTCCCCCTCCTCGATATGCTCCCAGGGCCAGTCCGACGGCACGATGCGCTCGAGTGCGGTCTCGAAGTCGCGTGCGACCGCCGGATCGGCCTGCTCGTTGATCGTCACGCCCGCCGTCGTATGCGGCACGTAGACGAGCACAGCCGAGCCGTTCAGTCCCGCAACTGCGTCGCAGACACGCTGCGTGATGTCGACGAGGTGGCTCTGCCGCTCTGTCGTGACTCCTAGCTCGATCACGCGACGGTTATAGCGCCCCGCCGGCGGCAGGTGGCGCACCGACCTCGAGAGGGTTCGCGGCTCCGCCGGACTCCCGGGCGAGGTAATCCTCGACGAGCATCACGTTGTCGCGCAGGCGCTCGACGACCTGGAGGAGCGCCGACATCGACGAGATCTCCTCCCGCTGCTCCTGGAGGAACCAGTGCATGAACTGCTCGGCGACAAGGTCGCCGTTCTCCCGCGCGATCACCGCGAGCTGAGAGATCTGGGCCGTGACGCGCTTCTCCTGATCGAGAGCAAGCGCGACCGGCTCCACGTCATCGGCAAAGACCGTCTGCGGAGCAGCGACCGCCGGAGTGGTCGCGTCGTCTCCCGAGTCGAGGAGGTACTGCACCATCATCATTGCGTGGTTTCGCTCCTCGACCGACTGCCGGTAGAAGTGTGCCGCGAGCTGGGGCAGCGTCTGGGCGTCGTAGTGCACCGCGATGGCGATGTACTGTTGCGAGGCGCCGAATTCGTAGGCGATCTGCTCGTTGAGCTTCTCCTGGAAAGTTGTCATGGCGAGGAATCTAGCGACCGGGGCTAGCATGCCCTTATGGCAGGCATCCCTGACAGCCTCAAGGGCCGAAGCTACACGCGGGTCTCGGACTGGTCGAGGGATGAGCTCGAGCTCACGCTCGACCTTGCGGACGAGCTGAAGCAGGAGCGGCTTCGTCGGAAGGAGCTCCGCGTACTCCCGGGTAGGACGATCGGGATGATCTTCCACAAGCCGTCCACCCGCACCCGCGTCGGCTTCGAAGTCGGTATCGCCGAGCTCGGTGGAATGGCGCTCTACCTCCCGGCCGGCGACCTTCAGCTCGCGCGCGGCGAGAGCTACCGCGACACAGCGCTCGTGCTCTCACGTTTCGTGAGCGCGCTCCTGATCCGCACGTTCGATCAGGAGGAGGTCGATATCTTTGCCGAGCACGCGTCGGTCCCCGTCATCAACGGGCTCACCGACCTCGCCCACCCGTTGCAGGCGCTTGCGGACGCGATGACGATTCGTGAGCGGCTTGGCGGGCTCGAAGGCGTTCGGCTCACCTATCTCGGTGACGGCAACAACGTGTGTCACTCGCTGATGCGTCTCGCCGCACGCTTCGGGATGCACTTCACGGCAGCGTGCCCTGTCGGCTACGAGCCGTCAGCCGTCGTCGTCGCGGCTGCGCAGGCGGACGCCCTCGTCAGCGGCGGCTCCGTGCGGCTCACGTCAGACCCGCTCGACGGCTCGGACGCGGCCGATGTGCTCTACACGGACGTCTGGACGAGCATGGGCCAGGAGGAACAGCGCGAGCAGCGCCTGCTCGATCTGGAGCGCTTCAGCCTCGACGGCGAGCTCCTCTCGGTCGCGAGTCGCGAGGCCGTCGCGATGCACTGCCTCCCGGCTCACGTCGGCGAAGAGATCACCGAGGACGTGCTCTACGGGCCTCGCTCACTCGTCTGGGATCAGGCCGAGAATCGCCTGCACACCCAGAAGGCGATCATGGCGCTTGTGATCCGCTGAATAGGCGGTTCTCGGAGGACTCGTAGCCGGGGTGGCAGCAGAGTGGCAGCAGAGTGGCAGCAGAACGGCGTGTTGAGAACGTCCCCTCGAGGACCTACACTCGGGCCAATGAGCATCATCCTCGCACCCCCGCGCAAGCTCCCGCCGGCCATCCGCGAGGTGATCAACTCGCTTGACGCCGACCTGATCGAGGGGAAGATCAGCGAGGGCCAGCATGAGTTCCTGATAGAGGCGCTACTCGATCTGCTCGAGACGAGTAGCTCAGTCGAGCAGCCGGAACGCCATTGCGATGTCCTCAGGCTTGAGCCTCGCGACCATCGCCTCGCGTAGCTCCTGGTCGTCGCCGCGGAGAACGGAGGCGATCGAGAGAGCCTCGGCCTCACGTTCGGCCCTCTCCATCTCGAGCTCCGAGTAGACGGTGCGGATCGCACCGTCGACGTTCACGGTGCAGGGATATTTCACTTCGCTCGCTTGAACTTTCCGTCCTGGCCCTTGGTCACCGCGTGTGTCGCCGTCTTCGCGGTCGCCTTCTCGAATCGATTGGTCTTCGGGTTCAAGCGCGTGTGATGCGCGGTGGGCTTCTTCTTCGCCATCACGATTCCCTCCCTTCTGCCATGCGCTTCCGCAGCACGGCCTCGGCATCCTCAACTTCGATAGGTCTGTTTGCGTACCGCGCCTCGAGGATCACGTCGAGGAGGCGTGAGAACGTGGCTTCGTCAACCTTCTTGTCGCCCCCCACGTAAACACGCGGAACGGCGTCGCGCTGTACTCGCT
>JAJAZN010000195.1 GCA_026785685.1 Thermoleophilia bacterium | reverse complement strand
GGCGACGAGGCGCCGCACGGGGTGATCCTGCGCGACCTCCTCGGGCCGCCAGCTCGCAGCGAGAAGCAGGGGGCGCCCACGGAGCCGATGCGCGAGGTAGGCGAGTAGCGCGAGCGACGACGCGTCTGCCCAGTGCGCGTCGTCGACATAGAGCGCCGCCGGCTGCGGGCCGGCGCTGTGCTGGAGAAGCTCCGCAACGGCCTCGTAGAACCGCACCTGCGCAGCCTCGCTGTCGAGTGGTTGCGCCGCGGGCACCCCGAGCTCGGGCGCGAGTCGGGCCACCTCGGCGACCCACCAGAGGTCGTCCTCGAACGGAGGTGCCACCGCAGCCGCGCCACGGACGAGTTCGAGCACGACGCCGTAGGCGAGCCCGCGCTCCTCCTCGTAGCACCGCACCGCGAGCGCCATCCGCCCGCGCGCCGCAACGTGAGCGAGCAGCTCTTCGACGAGACGTGTCTTGCCGATCCCGGCCTCGCCGACGAGGGCGACAACGCGGCCGTCGGAGCCAACGCTGTCGTACGCCTCCACCAGCTCGCGAAGCTCGGTGTCGCGGCCCACGAGGTCGTACGGCGCGTCCGCCACCGCGGGCTTCACGGGCAGAACGGGAGGAGACGGAGCGGTCAACGATCCCTCGACGATCGCGTGGTAGAGCGCAGTCGTCTCGTCGAGTGGACGCACGCCGAGCTCGCGGTCGAGCACGCGCACGCAGTCGCGGTACTGCTCCATCGCGGCCTGTCGATCGCCGACCTCGGCCAGGAGACCGATCAGTTGCCGGTGCGCCGGCTCGTGCAACGGGTCGAGCGCAAGCCGGCGACGCGCACACGCGATCGCCTGCGTAGGGTTGCCGGCGGCAGCGAGGGTGCCGGCCAGCCGGTCGAGCACCGAGGCGAGCTCCCGGTGGACCTCGTCACCCGCGAGCTGTTGCCAGTCGTCGAACGCGGCACTGTCGCGGAGGCCAAAGCCGGCGAGGAACGAGCCACGGTCGAGCGCGGCGGCCTGCTGGAGGGGCGTGAGGCAGCGCGAGCACGTCCCGTTGGCGGCGTGACCGTGGCTCTCGGTCGTCGCGACGAGGCGGCGCAACTCGTCGACGTCGAACCAGATCCCGGGCCCGACGAGGGCGACGGTGTCTCGCCCGATCTCGATGAACCGGGAGTCGAGCGCCGACTTGAGCGTCGAGAGCGTACGGCGGAGGGTGGCACGCGCACGGTCGGGGTTGGTCTCCGGCCAGAGCAGCCCGGCGAGTGAGTCACGCCGTGCCGGGCGCCCGGTGAACGCGAGGTACGCGAGCAGCGCGGTCGCTTTGCGCGTATCGACGTCGAGTGGCCGGCCGTCGACCTCGATCAGCGGCGGGCCGATGAGCGCGATGCGCAGCGAGGACTTCGGCATGGAGCGACCATAGCGCTACGGACTTCGTCGAGTCGCGCGAGCCGTAACGTTCTCGGAACGGTGAGTGGGCACGCTCCACTCGAGGGTCCCGAGCAGGGACGAACACCGAGACAAGGGGTAGAGCCCGATGACGAGCCTGCTGGATACGACCGAGAGCAACGGGAACTGGGCGTTTGGAGACGACGTCGTGATCGGCTGCCGCGACCTGCAGCGCCGCTTCGGCTCCGGTGAGACGGCGGTCGATGCACTGCGTTCCGTGAGCCTCGAGGTGACGCGTGGCGAGCTCGTCGCGATCATGGGCCCGTCGGGCTCCGGCAAGTCGACGCTGATGCATCTCCTCGCCGGTCTCGACCGGCCGAGCGGCGGGAGAGTGTCGATCGCGGGCGTCGACCCGGCGAAGCTCAAGGACACACAGCTGACGAAGCTCCGTCGGGCGCACGTCGGCTTCATCTTCCAGTCGTTCAACCTGCTCCCCACGTTGAGCGCGGAGGAGAACATCACCCTTCCTCTCGACCTCTCGGGCGAGAAGGTCGACGAAGCATGGATCGACGAGCTGATCCGCTCGGTCGGACTCGAGGATCGGCGCAAGCATCGGCCCGCCGAGCTCTCGGGCGGCCAGCAGCAGCGCGTTGCTGTTGCCCGGGCGATCGTGCACCGTCCGTCGGTGCTGTTCGCCGACGAGCCGACGGGCAACCTCGACTCGCAGAGCGGCGCCGACGTGCTCGAGCTGATCCGGAATGCCGTCGACACCTACGGTCAGACGACGATCATGGTCACCCACGACCAGCGCGCAGCCGCGATAGCCGATCGCATCGTCTATCTCGCCGACGGGAACATCGTCGGTGAGATCGACCAGTCGGCCATGGATAACGTTGCGGCCGCACTCAGGGGAGCGGCGAGATGAGACGGGTCACGCTACGAGGGCTCCGCGCCCGCAAGCTCCGCACGCTGCTGACGGCCCTCTCGATCGTGCTCGGTGTCGCGATGATCACCGGCAGCTCGGTGCTCGGCGCAACGATGAAGCAGGCGTTCGACGTCGTCTTCTCGAGCGCCTACCAACAGACCGACGTCGTCGTTTCGGGCAAGCCGGTCGTCGACTGGTCGGAGTCGAGCGCGCCGACGCTGCCGACGACGATGCTCGACGAGATCCGGGCCGTTCCCGGTGTCGCCGAGGCCGCGGGGGCGATCTTCGACTTCTCGGGCAACTCTCCTTATGCGATCGTAATCGCACCGAACGGCAAGAAGATCTCCGGCGACCCTTCCTTCGTGATGGGCTTCCGGCCGAAGGACGAGAAGTTCAACCCGCTGCGCTTGCGCGAGGGCCGCTGGGCAGCGGCCGACGGCGAAGTCGTGCTCGACGCGAGCACGGCTGACGACCACGGCGTCAAGATCGGCGATATTGTGAAGATCGCCGCGCTCACACCGGCTGCGCCGTTTCGCCTTGTCGGAATCGGCCGCTTCGGCGATGTCAGCTCGCTCGGTGGCGCGACGATGGCGGTGTTCAACGTGCCGGTGGCGCAGCGGCTGCTGCACAAGCACGGGAAGCTCGACATCATCTCGGTCGCAGCCGCAGACGGCGTGTCGGCGGAAACGCTCGTGGCGCGCCTCCAGCCGTTCGCGTCAAAGACCGTGCAGGTGCAGACCGCCGACGAGCGCGCCGCCGACGATCAGGCCGGCATCGGGATGTTCGTCGACATCATCACCTGGATCCTGCGCGGGTTCGGCGGCGTCGTGCTGTTCGTCGGTGGCTTCGTGATCGTCAACACGCTGTCGATCACGGTCGCCCAGCGCACGCGCGAGCTTGGCACCCTGCGGCTGATCGGTGCCACTCGGAGCCAGGTGCGGCGCGCGGTCGTGCTCGAGTCGCTCGTGATCGGCGTCCTGGCCTCTGCAGTCGGAGTCGCGGTCGGGGTCGCGCTCGCCGTCGGCCTGCGCACGCTGCTCGGCAAGTTCGATCTCACATTCCCCGAGACCAGCCTCGTTGTCTCGAGTACCACCCTGCTCGTCGGGTTCCTCGTCGGCGTGGTCGTGACGGTCATTGCGGGGCTCCTGCCGGCAGCGAGGGCAACGCGCATCTCGCCGGTGGAGGCCGTCCGCGAAGGCGCAGTGCGGCAGCGTGGCCGCCTTGCGCGGGTCGCGACCATCCTCGGCGCACTGCTCCTCGTTGGCGGCCTTTCACTTCTCGCTCTCGGGATGATCAAGGGCGGCGACCTCGGAGTCGCCGGCACCCTGCTTGCTTCGCTCGGAGGGATGCTGCTGCTCTTCATCGGGGCCGCGATGCTCGTCCCCGTGGCAGTCCCGGTGATCGCAAGGATCGTCGGCGCACCGGCCGCCCGGTTCGCGGGCATCCCCGGACGACTCGCGAGGGACAACACGATGCGCAACCCGGGCCGCACAGCCTCGACGGCTGCGGCACTGATGATCGGGATCGCGCTCGTGTCGGCGATCGCCGTCGTGGGGCGCAGCCTCAAGGTCACTGCGGTCGAAGCGACCGAGTCCCAGATCGGCTCGTCGCACGTGCTGCAGTCGCAGTCGGGCTGGGAGACGCTCCCGCCCGAAGCAGCTCGGACGATCGCCGTCGCGCCGGGCGTGAAGGCGCTCAGCTCCGTCCGCTACGACCGCGGCAAGGTGGATGGCAAGCAGGTCGACGTCAGCGGCATCGACCCTGCGACGATCGACGGCCCGTATCGCTTCACCTGGAAGGTCGGATCACCGCGGAGCCTCGCTGCTCTCGGCACGGGCGGCGCGCTCGTCCGGGAGGATCTCGCGAAGCAGAAGGACATCGGCGTCGGAGACCGGATTTCGGTCCTCACGGCCTCCGGCAAGACGTCGAGCTACATCGTCCGGGGAATCATCGCACCGGCCAAGCTCGACTCGCTGCTCGGGCACGTCGTCGTCTCGCAGAAGGCCTTCGATGCGACGTTCCCGCAGCCGGCCGACCAGTTCACGTTTGTCGACCTGGCTGCGGGCACGGACACGGCGGCGCTCGCTGCCAGGTTGAAGGTGTTCCCCGACGCCGTCCTGCGTACCACTCCGGCGATGATCGCGAAGCGGCAGGGCGACATCGACTCGATCGTGACGCTGCTGACGATGCTCCTCGTCCTGGCCCTGATCACAGCACTGCTCGGGATGGTCAACGCGCTCGCGCTCGCAGTGATCGAGCGAACACGCGAGATCGGGGCACTGCGTGCCGTGGGTATGACGCGCCGCCAGACCCGGCGGATGGTGCGCCACGAGGCGGTGACGACGTCGCTGATCGGCGCCGCGGTGGGGCTGCCGCTCGGAATCCTCGTCGCCTGGGTCGTGATTTCTGGGCTCTCGCGGTTCGGGGCCGCATTCCACCTGCCGGTGACGCCGCTCGTCGTCTACGTCGTCGTAGCGGCGGTGGCCGGTGTGCTGGCGGCGGTTCTCCCCGCGCGGAGGGCGGCGAGGCTCGACGTCCTGAAGGCGCTGCAATACGAGTAGCCATCCCGTAACGATTCCGGAACGGGGCGCGCAGAGACTGCACGCATGACACACCTTCCCTGGGCGACGCCTGCCCACGTAGTGCGGCGTCTCACAACAGTTGACAGGAAAAAGCATTGCTGTGGGACGCCGCACTACCGCAATCAGCATGGAGTGGGGTGTCCCGCAACGATCATTTCGGGTC
>JAJAZN010000194.1 GCA_026785685.1 Thermoleophilia bacterium | reverse complement strand
GCGAATGGGCGTCGGTCCACGGCCAGCCGTTCGAGCTCGTGCTCGAGGGGCCGGCCGGCGGCAAGTTCTCCCAGGGCGTCGACGGCGAACGTGTCGAGATCGACGCGTTCGACTTCATCCGCACGCTGTCCGGCCGCCTCAGCGGCACGGGTGTCCTCAGCCATACCCTTCCGCTCTGAAAGCGAGATCACCATGGAAACTCGAGTCGACGAGATCGCCGATCACATCTACCGCCTCTCCACGCACGTACCCGAAATCGGGCCGACCGGCTTCAGCTTCAACCAGTTCCTCATCGACGCCGACGAGCCCACCATCTTTCACACCGGACCGCGCAACATGTTCCCACTGGTGTCGGAGGCCGTCGCCACCGTGGTGCCGCTCGAGCGACTGCGGTGGGTCACATTCGGTCACCTCGAGTCCGACGAGTCCGGCGCGATGAACTTGTTTCTCGCCGCCGCGCCGAACGCGCAGGTCTCCCACACCGCCATCGGTTGCATGGTGTCGATCAACGATCTTGCCGACCGCGCGCCCGAGCCCATCGCCGACGATGACGTGAAGGACCTCGGCGGCAAACGCATACGCAGTATCGACACGCCACACGTTCCGCACGGCTGGGACGCGCACGTGCTCTACGAGGAGACCACCGGCACGTTGTTCTGCGGCGACCTGCTCTCCCAGATCGGCGACGGCCCCGCCCTCACGGCGAACGACATCATCGACGCCGCCGCCCAGACCGAGGACATGTTCGGCTCTACCTGCCTCACGCCGAGCACCGCGCCGACGATCCGCCGTCTCGCCCAGCTCGAACCGAAGACGCTGGCGATCATGCACGGCTCGTCGTACAACGGCGATAGTGCAAAGGCGCTCCTCGCCCTCGCCGACGACTACGAGCGCCGCCTCACCTCAGCTTCCTAGCTTCTGGCGCGTCGGCCTCATTCGCTCGTCGGCGGCGAACTCATGTCGCCGTAGGTCCGAGCGGGAGCGGATGCGCGGGAACCTCACCAACGACGAGTACAAGCGTATCCAGCGAAAGGCGAAGGGGATCCTCCGCCGCAAGAAGAAGAAGCCTTGAGGCGACAAGGTCGCGGCGCGCTGTACCTGTCCGTCAGTCCGCCGCCGGCTCAGCACCGCGCTCGCGCACTCGACGCCCCCACCTGATCGTTGCGACGATCAGCACCGCAGTGAGCACCAGGATCAGGGGTCCTGAGATCGCCTGCACGAGGTCAGTCGAGAGCGTCTCGATCATGACCACCTTGAGTGCGAACTCCGAGAGGAGTGCGATGCCCCACACCGCGGTCATCTGGCGCATCACCCGCCGAAACGGAGGGACGTCCTCCCACAGCCCGTCCCACTCCGAGAGCTGCTGTTCGTCCTCCCGCGCGACGAACTGGCGGACGAGTAAGAACATGATCGGTCTGCCGAAGACCAGCGACACGAGGAATGCAAGACCGAACGCGGCCGTGAGGAACGACTCGCGCAGCAGCGTGAGCTTCTCGCTCCCGGAAACGAGAGACAGCACCGCACCGACGAGGATGCTCACCAGCACGATGACCCCGATGGGATCCACGCGCCGATGCTGCACGTAACGACGGACGACGTTCGCGGCCGGGAATGCGCCGCTCAGCACCAGCGCGGGCACGCGAGCCATACCGAGAACATGGATCAATCCCTGGTACGCCACGACCGGCACCACAACATCCAACGCGAGGCTGCCGGTGAGAAACGTCCGCATTCCGAACGTCGCGTCCGGCGGAGCCATCCCCGCAGGATCGTTGCTCCCTTCGTCGTCAATCCGATCAGACGGTTGAGAGCGGTCGACGGCCATGCCGGCTCAGCTTCACCCGCCTTCCACTCCTCTGCAACCTCAGAGGGTCTGCTGACCCGAGCCTCATCAGAGCGCGAGCCAGCCAGCGTGAACATCGCATGATCGGTCACGCGTTGCTTGCCTGTTGCAACTCGGCCTGGCACCGGTGCGGACGCCTGCTTGGATATTGCGCGTGGAGAAGCCCTTTGATGAGCTCGTGGACGAGGCGGCAACGGTCTCGGTTGAGGGGTGGGACTTCTCTTGGTTGGGCGGGCGGGCCACTGAGGAGCGCCCGTCGTGGGGATACCAGCGGCTCCTGAGCGAGAAGTTGGCGGCCACTGTCGCTGCTCTGGACATCCAGACGGGCGGCGGGGAAGTCCTCGCCGGCGCGGGAGCCGAGAACTTCCCGAGGACGATGGTCGCCACGGAGGGATGGCCGCCGAACGTCGCGAGGGCAACGGCGCTCCTGCATCCGCTCGGAGCGGTGGTGGTCGCTGATCCCGAGGAGCCGCCACTGCCCTTCGCGGATGGGGCGTTCGACCTGGTGACCAGCCGCCACCCAACCACCGTGCAGTGGGCCGAGATTGCCCGTGTCCTTGCGCCGGGCGGCACCTACCTCGCGCAGCATGTCGGCAGCGGCACGAACGTTGAGATCGGCGAGTACTTCCTGGGACCGCTCACCCGAGGGGACGGCCGTGACCCTGCTGTCGAGGCCGATCGAGCCAGGGCTGCGGGCTTGGAGATCGTGCAGTGTCGAAACGAGCGTCTACAGCTCGAGTTC
Organism: Thermoleophilia bacterium; assembly: GCA_026785685.1. Classification (GTDB taxonomy): domain Bacteria; phylum Actinomycetota; class Thermoleophilia; order Gaiellales; family Gaiellaceae; genus Gaiella. Next base: position 356 of record JAJAZN010000194.1, on the reverse strand, counting down.
TTCGATGTCGGCGCGATGGTCTTCTTCCTTCGCAAGGTGATCTGGACCGTGCCCGGCTTCGCCGTGGAGCGCTACCGCGATCGGCTGAGGGACCTGCACGAACAGATCGAACGCGACGGCGTCTTCCGCTCGACGATGTCACGCACGCTCCTCGAGGCACGGAAGCCCGCGGCCACGTAGAACCCTCGCCGCCGCCAGGCCGCTTGCCCGCCCCCGAGCGCCGGATATGCGGACGATCGACGTCATCAGGCGCGTGCCGACCTGCGTTGGCCCTTCAGATCCGAGGAGCAAGCCCGGGGGGTGCTACGGGTGATCGACGACGTCAGGCCGCGTGCGCAGCCGCGTCGGCCCTGATC
>JAJAZN010000193.1 GCA_026785685.1 Thermoleophilia bacterium | reverse complement strand
GTCTTCACCCGGTCGTCGTGGCCCGGGTTGACGTACCACGCCTCGAGGTTCTCGTAGATGTGGGAAAGATGCATGTGCGTTCCGTGTGTGAAGTAGCCCTGCGGGATCCGGGCGAGTCCGAGCGTCTCGAGGTTCGCGATCCGCGACGGCCCGAGGTTCTCCTTCAGCGTCGACGTGAAGCCGAGGAAGAGCTCTGCGTCAGGCGGGATCAGATCTGCCCCCGGCACCCCGGCCGCGAGGGCGAGTTTCGACGGCAACCCACCGCCGGCAAAACCCCGACGCACAGTCGTCTTTCGAAAGACGCCGAGGTCGTCGAACAGAATCTTCTCTGCTTCCCTGATCGCCTCCTCGCCGTCGCTGCGCAGGAGCACGGCGACATCGTTCCACTCGAGCACCGTGTCCATCGGGTCGCTCTGGAACCGGACAGCGTCGAGTAGCGCCGGCTTCCGCGCGCGAACGTCGAACGGCTGCAGCAGATCCCACTGCGCGGTAACGTGGCGCCGGAAGTACGGCAACCCCCAGGCGACCGTGATGCCGAGGCCCGCCGGCGTCGCCGGGTACTTCGCCTCCAACGCCCCAAGCGCCTTCTCGAGATCCTGCTGCGCCATCGCGAGGTCGTCCGTCGCCACGGTGCCGGTGACGACGGCGTGGTGGAGCGGCGGCACGAGAACCTCGACGCCGTTGTCGGTAACGACCTGAACGCCGTCGAGCAGGTGCTGCTCGGGGGGCAGCGTGGCTCCGACCGCAGCTCTCGACGGTGGCGTTGCGTTGCGGTCGACGAGTGCGTAGATGCCGGCGGCCCCGGCGATCGCACCCGCCGTGCCTGCGACCGCCTGCCGCCGTGTGATCCCCATCAGGCGGGGCGCACGAGCACGAGTCCGTTGATCATGCGCTTCAGGTTCGCGACGACCTGGGAGAACGAGAGCGGTGGCGCCACGTGCTCGCTGATCGTGTAGAGCGAGCCGTCACGCTTCCAGGCGAAGAGGACATGCCACGAGTCCGCCCCGTGATTGACCGTATACATCCTGGCCGTGATGCCGTTGCTGGAGCGCCACGTGCCACGTGGATCCTCGAAGCAGGGAATCTTCTTGCGGTACGTCTTGCCGTTGACCGTGGTCACGTCCTGACACGTCTTCGGAACCGCTTTCTTTCCCGGGTAGCCGCGCAGGATGACGTGGATCTCCTGCGTGTTGAGGCCGGCAGCTTCCTGCCAGGCGAAGCTCTGGAGGTAGCTGCGGTCAGGGTCGACCGAGTCGATGTTGTTCCAGCGGTTGCCGATCTGCGGCACGAGCGGATCGGGCATCCAGCTCGGGCAGTACACGGGCGCTTTGATCTTGTTCGCAAGCCGCTGCCAGCCGCCGAGTTGCGCGCACCGCGGAGCGGCGGCTGCGGTGGCTACCGCATTTTTCGGCGTCTGCGCATCGCTTCCGCCAAGCGCCCAGGCAGCTCCGAGTAGCACCAGGCTGACCGCGCAGACCGCCGCCACGACAACGAATCGCATGTCGCCGAGTGTAGCCGTGCGCCCTTCTGTTCAAGCAATTAGTATTGGCATCGAACAAAGATGTGGCGACCCACGAGGGACGGAGGCGAATGTGCGGATCGGGATCCTGACAGGCGGCGGTGACTGCCCCGGCCTGAACGCGGTGATCAGAGCGGTAGGCAAGCGGTCGTTCGACAACGGCCACGAGATGGTCGCCGTACGCGAGGGATGGCGCGGTCTCGTCGACGGCATCTTTGCGCCGCTCGGGCGGCGCGAGATCTCGGGGCTCCTTCCGCGCGGCGGCACGATCCTGGGCACGAGCCGCACGAACCCGTTCAAGGTCGACGGCGGCGTGGACGCTGTCCTCGCGCGTTTCGCCTCCGAGCGCCTCGACGCGCTCGTCGCGGTCGGCGGCGAGGACACGCTCGGCGTGGCGGCCCGCCTCCATCGCGAGCACGACTTCCCCGTCGTGGGTGTCCCGAAGACGATCGACAACGACCTCTCCGGCACCGACTACACATTCGGCTTCGACACCGCCGTGACGATCGCGACCGAGGCGATCGACCGCCTGCACACGACGGCGGAGTCACACAACCGCGTCATGGTCGTCGAGGTGATGGGCCGGCACACCGGCTGGATCGCCGTGATGAGCGGGATCGCGGGCGGCGCCGATGCGATCCTGATCCCCGAGCACCCGATTACCGTCGAGGACGCCTGCGCGCAGCTCATGAAGCGGCACGCGGGTGGCAAGGACTTCTCGATCGTCGTCGTCAGCGAGGGGTACGAGCTGACCTACGCGTCCGGCGACACCAAGCTCGTCGCGGGTGAGGCACGTGCCACCGATCAGTTCGGGCACGTCGTCCTCGGCGGCGTCGGCGATGCGCTGGCGCGCGAGATCGAGCACCGCACCGGCTTCGAGACCCGAGTCACGGTCCTCGGTCACGTCCAGCGAGGCGGCACCCCCACCCCGCGCGACCGGGTGCTCGCAACCCGCTACGGGCTCAAGGCAGCCGACCTCGTCCACGAGGGAACGTTCGGGCGGATGGTTGCGTTGCACGGAGACTCGATCGTCGACATCTCGCTCGAGGAGGGAACCGCGGAGCTGAAGACGGTTCCGGATGAGTGGTACGACGTCGCGCGCGCGTTCTTCTGGTAAGCGCTCGCTAGAGGCGGTAGACGCGCACCCACGGTCCGGCGAGTCCAGGCTCGTCCGGAGAGACCGCGAACGCCGGCTCGGAGCCGTTGTCGAGCTGCTCGTAGAAGAGTGCCTCACGCGGATACCGGTCGGGCTCCGCGAGAACGCGATCGGTCACCGAGCCCGAGAGGATGGCCCACTTCACTCCCTGCGCTCGTAGCCTCGCCAGGTCCCGGGCGGGATCCAACGGCCGACCGGGGCCGGGGAGCTCGAGGAGCACGACGTTTCGATCGGTGAGCGGCAGGGTCGACGGGTCCGCAGCGATCGCGTCCTCCTGCGGAATGTTGGTCGCGACCCAGGCGTTTGCCAGCAGGCGCGTGTCGGTGTTCGTCAGCTCGCGTGCGTCGCCGATGCTCCAGGCAAGTGGAAGGGCGAGCGCGACGAGCGCGATCGGAACGACGACGCGGATGCTCCCGGCGAGCACGGCGAGGACGGGGACGAGCGGCAGGACGTAACGGTCGAAGTGCGCGGCCTGCGGCATCAGCGTCAGCCAATACGCGCCGGCGAACGAGACGAGGATCAGATCCGAGCGACTGCGCCGAGCGAGGGCGACAACGCCCCCGACGAGCGCAAGGACGAGCAATGGCCCGATCGCCTCCCACAACCGGTCGAGATACGCGAGCGGCGCGATCGGGTCGTTCTCGAACCCGAGCCATCCGGCCCGGGCAAGCCGTTGGACGCGCGAGACGTCGTCCCATGCAGCACCGGCGTGGAGGATCACGAACGGGCTCGTGAGGACGAAGCCGGCGACTGCGAGCCCGGCCGCCTTTCCGAGCGCCCGCCATCTCCCCCACCCCGCGACGAGAACGGGGACTGCTGCGAGCGCGCCGGGGTACTTCGCCGACGCCGCGAGGCCCACGGCGAGACCCGCCCACTCGATCCGCCCTTCGACGGCGAGCGCCAGCACGCATGTGACGGCGAGCGTGAGCAACACGTCGGTCACGGCGACGCGCGAGTACGCGACATGCGTGGTGGCAACGGCGACCGCGGCGGCACCGACGATCGCAGCGCCCGTGCCGTACGCGCGCCGTCCGAGCCACCACGTCGCTGCCACACCCCCGATCCCGATCAGTACCGCAACCGCCCGCGCTGCTGCGTACGAGGGTGAGCCGGCGAACGCCTGAACAGGTGCCAGCAGGCCCATCAGGAGCGATGGATAGTCGTACCAGCCGGGATCGAGATGACCCTGTCCCATCCGCCAGGCGCGCGGGACAATGCTTGCCTCATCGGGGTTGAGGACGGCCAGGGGCAGCCCGTAGCCGATCCCGACGAGCCGGAGGAGGGCGGCAAGGCCGAGAATCGCCACGAGGGCGACCCTCCGGTCAGTGATCGGGAAGCGTGTCACCCACGAGCGACCCGATGTCGCTGCTCGAGACGATCACCGCATCGACTCCGGCGCGCTCGAGCTCGACGACGTCCTCGCGGCTTGCACCCGCGAGCTCGGCGATCGCAAGCTTGCCCGCAGGGACATCGGCGAGAAGCTCGAGAAGGCGTTCGAGGAGCGATTGCCCGTCCTCGGCATCCTCGGCCGTAAGGAGGAAGATCTCCGGATCGACGAGGTCGAGCAGCTCCTCGAGGTCGTCCTCGTCGCTCACGCGCAGAACGCATTCGAGTCCGCCGTGGTGGACGGCGGCGATCACCACCTCGAGTGAATCCCCGGGCGCGGAACCGTCGACCACGACGGCGTCGATACCTCCGAGCTCGTCGGCCCGGCCGTAGCCGAGCACCGGGAGCTCGCAGCTCTCACGAATCGTTCCCGCCGGCCCGCGCACGACGAGTCCCTCGGCGCCTTGATCCTGGGCCGCCTGGGCCCCGACGGCGTCGGCCACCTCGACGAGCACGGAGATTCCGTCGCCCTCCGCTATCGCCTGACTCAGCCGTCTTGATCCGTCCACGGAGGGTGATCCTACTCGGCGGAGGAGTCGGCACGCGAGACGGGTTCCGATCCCGTAGGCTGCGGCGGTGTCCGGGCCGATGAAACGCGTCTGCCTGCTCGGCGGTGAGTCCACCGGGAAGACGACGTTGGCACGCGCGCTTGGTGCCGCCTACGACACCGTCTGGAACCCGGAGTTCGGTCGCCCCTACACCGAGATCGGGCGCGATCCGGACGCGCCGTGGACGAGTGCCGAGTTCACGACCATCGCGCGACTGCAGTGCTGGTATGAGGACTGCCTTGCCGGATCGGCGCGCGCGGTGCTCTTCTGCGACACGGACGCGTTCACCACCAAGCTGTTCCATCAGGTCTATCTCGGCGAGCCGACGGACGCGTTCGAGGATCTCGTGGCCCGGAACTACGACCTCTTTCTCGTCTGCGGACTCGACGTTCCGTGGCGGCACGACGGGATCAGGGAGTTCGACGACCAGCGCGAGTGGATGCACGCCCGCTACCTCGAACGTGCGGCGGAGAGCGGCTCGCCGTGGCTGCACCTCGAGGGCTCACACGAGAGCCGACTCGCGGAGAGTCGGCGCGCCGTCGATCGCCTCCTCGCGCAGTAGTGAGCCGTCCGGGGAATACGTGCTATCCCTGCGCTCAGGGACGCGATCGATCAGACGTGCGGAACCCAGGCGGCCGGCTGAAGCCGGTCACCCGCCGTGCGAGAGCTTCGCGCTCGCCGCGAGCGCATCCGCATGGAACTCGTGGCGGAAGTTCTGCGGCATCTCCCGCGAGAACAATGCGCAGCTCGGGAATCCAGACCGAGAAGTGATCCTCGGTGTGGCCGGGAGTGTGGACGAGAGTGAGCGTCAGATCGCCGCCGTCGATCGTCAGCCCGTCGTCGCCGACCGCCAGGTTCGGCGGTGTCAGGACGAGACTGTCGAAGCGGCCGGGCTGCTCGAGCTCCATCTTCGCCCGTGAAGCAACGGCGTCGGCACCGCTCAGTCGCTCGGCGCAGAGCAGGTGGCCGATGATCGGCGCCGGGTGCACCGCGCCCGTTCCGCTGAAGACCTGATTCCCCCAGGCGTGGTCGTAGTCGGCGTGCGTGTTGACGACGATGAGGCGGCCGGCATCGCCCGGCCCGACGCATTGCTCCGCGAGCTGAAGGGCAAGCGCGGGGGTGCTGTGGGTGTCGACGATCACGAGCCAGCGCTCGGTCGCGACAACGAACGTGTCGACCTCGTCATCGCAGCGGAAGCGACGAATCCGTGGGTCGAGCCCGGGTGTGACCTCGGTGACGTCCGTGGGGTACCGGACTGCGTCCATCAGAAGAGGCTCCGCACCAGGCTTCAGCCTGACGCGTAAACGGCCCTCATCACACCCCCACCGGATGCCATACGGTCTTTGACTCGAGAAACGCGGAGATCTCCCACGGGCTCTGCTCGCTGCCCGCCCGGATGACGCGCTTGACGTTGTCGGCGGCGAGAATCTCGAGCTCCGTCGTCTCGCCGCCCGCGCCCGTGACGTCGATCGCGTTCACGTCCATGTGCGCGGCGAGGATCGGCCCCAGCTCGGAGCGGTAACCGGTGAGCAGGTTGACGACGCCATCCGGGAGGTCGGACGTCGCGATCGCTTCCGCCAGCTCGAGCGCCGCGAGCGGCCTCGTCTCCGAGGTGACGACGACCGCGGTGTTGCCGCTCACGATCACCGGAGCGATCCGTGAGACGAGCCCTTCCAGCGGTGGCAACTCGGGTGCGAGCACCGCAACGACACCCGTCGGCTCCGGCGCCGTGAAGTTGAAGTACGGCCCTGCGACCGGGTTCGACCCGCCGAGCACCTGCGGCAACTTGTCGGCCCAACCGGCGTACCAGACGACCCGATCGATCGCGCGCTCGACTTCGCGGCGACCCGAGCAGGAGCGCGAAAGGTCGGCGGCCCGTGTCTCCATCATCTCGGCGAGGCGATAGAGAACCTGGCCACGATTGTACGGCGTTGCGCCGGCCCACTTCGGGAACGCTCCGCGAGCGGCCTGGACGGCATCGCGCGCATCTTTCCGCGAGGCGCGGGCGACGTTCTGCCCCTCCGCCTCGTAGGTGCGCCCCGACTCCGAGCGAGGGAATTTCCCTCCGATGTAGAGCTTGTAGGTCTTGCGAACGGCGATCCGGCTCATCGGTCGAACCTCAGATACGGCTCGAGCCCGTGCAGGCCGCCCTCACGCCCGAAACCCGATTCCTTGTAGCCGCCGAACGGCGATGTCGGGTCGAAGCGGTTGAAGGTGTTCGCCCAGACGACGCCCGCGCGCAGACGCTCCGCCATCCAGAGTATGCGTGAGCCCTTCTCCGTCCAGACTCCCGCCGAAAGGCCATATGGCGTGTTGTTCGCCTTCTCGACCGCCTCCTCCGGCGTGCGGAACGTGAGCACCGAGAGAACAGGCCCGAAGATCTCCTCCTGGGCGATCCGCGAGCTCTGCGCGACGTTCGTGAACACGGTCGGCGCGAACCAGTAGCCCCTCTCGGGCAGCCGGCACGGTGGTTGGTACATCTCGGCGCCGTCGCCCTCCCCACTCGCGACGAGCTCGCGAATCCGGTCGAGCTGCATGCGCGAGTTGATCGCACCGAGATCGGTGTTCTTGTCGAGGGGATCGCCGACGCGGATCGTGCGCAGGCGCCGTTTCAGCTTCGCCACGAGCGGCTCGTAGATCGACTCCTGCACGAGCAGGCGCGAGCCCGCGCAGCAGACGTGGCCCTGGTTGAAGTAGATCCCGTGGACGACGCCCTCCACGGCCTGGTCGAGGGCGCAGTCGTCGAAGATGATGTTGGCAGCCTTGCGGCCGAGCTCGAGCGTCAACTTGACGCCTGTGCCTGCGAGCTCACGCCGGATCGCCTTGCCGACCCCGGTCGAGCCGGTGAATGCGACCTTGTCGAGATCGGGATGTTTGACGAGATGTGCTCCCGTCGAGCCGTCGCCGGTGATGATGTTGACGACGCCCGCCGGCAGGCCTGCCTGGCGGCAGATATCCGTGAAGATCAGCGCCGTCAGCGGCGTCGTCTCGGCAGGCTTGAGCACCACGGTGTTTCCGCAGGCGAGCGCCGGGGCGATCTTCCACGAGAGCATGAGTAGCGGAAAGTTCCACGGGATGATCTGCCCGGCAACGCCGAGGGGGCGCGGCTTGCGGTTCGGGAATGCGTACTCGAGCTTGTCGGCCCAGCCGGCGTAGTAGAAGAAGTGTGCGGCCGCGAGCGGGATGTCGACGTCGCGCGACTCCTTGATCGGCTTGCCGCCGTTCAGCGACTCGGCGACGGCGAGCTCGCGCGAGCGCTCCTGGATCAGGCGGGCGATCCGGAACAGGTATTTGGCGCGCTCGGCGGGGCGCAGCGCCGACCACTCGCCCTCGAACGCTCCCCGTGCAGCCTGGACGGCGAGGTCGACATCGCGGGGGCCCGCCAACGCGACCTCGGCCAGGTGCTCCTCCGTGGCGGGCGAGATCGTCGGGAACCACTTGCGTGAGCGCGGCGCAACCTGCTCACCGCCGATGTAAAGGCCATAGCGATCCTCGAGCGCGAGGATGTCACGCGCTTCCGGTGCGGGAGCGTACTCCCATTCGAGAGGTGAGGGAACTGCGCGGGTGGCGGGGGATTTCGCGGCCATCAGTCGATCGTGAAGTAGTCGCCGGATTGATAGGAGCCCGTGCGCTGCTTTCGAATCTGCATCAGCACGTCATTGAGGAGCGAGGAGGCGCCGAAGCGGAAGAGCTCGGGCGTCATCCAGGCCGTACCCAGAGTCTCGTTGAGGACGCAGAGGTACTGGATCGCCTGCTTTGCCGTGCGGATCCCACCGGCGGGCTTCATCCCGATCATACGCCCGGTCTCGTCGTGGACGTCGCGGATCACCTCGAGCATGCAGAGCGTCACCGGCAGCGTCGCTGCGGGGGTTACCTTTCCCGTCGAGGTCTTGATGAAGTTGGCGCCGGCGGCGATCGCGAGGAGCGAAGCACGACGAACATTGTCGTAGGTGCCGAGCTCTCCCGTCTCGAGAATCACCTTGAGATGAGCGGAACCGCACGCCTCCTTGACGCGAACGATCTCGTCGATGAGCTTCGCGTAGCGGCCGGAGAGAAACGCACCGCGGTCGATCACCATGTCGATCTCGTCGGCACCGAGAGCGACGGCCTCGCGAACGTCGGCGAGCTTCACGTCGATCGGCGACTGGCCCGAGGGAAACGCCGTCGCCACGGAGGCCACACGAACACCTGAACCGGCGAGCCGGCTCTTCGCAACGGCAACGAGGTTCGGGTAGACGCAGACGGCGGCAACCGAAGGAATCGTGGGATCGGCAGGATCCGGATGCATTGCCTTGGCGCAAAGCGCCGACACCTTGCCCGGTGTATCGGCTCCCTCGAGGGTCGTCAGATCCATCATCCGGATCGCGAGGTCGAGCGCTGCGAGCTTCGAGCCCTTCTTGATCGAGCGCTTCGCGAGCTCACCCGCACGCGCCTCCAGAGCAACCGCGTCAACGGAGCCGACGCGCGGCAGCCGCAGGTCGAGCGGAAGCTCGAGATCACGCGGGAGCAGCTGTGCCTGAGCCATCGTCGAAAGTCTAGCCCCACGATTCTGCGGGGTAGTTGCACGCGCGCCTTGTCCCGCTATAAAGTGGCCGCCATGGGTCTAGGCGCTTCCGGCAAGATCGATCTCCTCAAGCGCGTGCCGCTGTTCGAGCAGTGCTCGAAGAAGGATCTCCAGAACATCGCGCAGATCGCCGATCAGCTCGATCTCCGCGCCGGCAAAGTGCTGATCGAAGAGGGCGCGCGCGGCCGCGAGTTCTTCGTGATCATCGAGGGCGAGGTTGAGGTTCGGCGCAAGGGTCGCAAGGTTGCGACGCTCGGCCCGGGTACCTTCGTCGGTGAGATGGCGCTTCTCTCCAAGGTGCCGCGGACAGCGACGGTGACGGCAGTGACCGATATCGACGTGCTCGTGATCACCGATCGAGCCTTCCTGGAGCTGCTGAACCGGATGCCAGACCTGTGGCTCAAAGTGGCCCGCGCGCTCGCCGAGCGCGTCGGTGCCGACGAGACGAACGACCCGAAGTAATCGTGGGCGCGCTCGACCCTGGGATCCGCGACCTCGCACAGGCCGCGAACTTCGCTGCGTTCACGGTGCGGCTCGGATCGGGGGACGCGATGACGCATGTGATGTGGGTCGACGCCGACGACGACCACGTCCTGATCAACACCGAGGTTCACCGCGCCAAGTTCAAGGCCGTCGAGCGCGACCCTCGCGTCACGGTGACGATCTGGGTGAAGGACGATCCTTACACCTACGGTGAGGTGCGCGGACGGGTTGTAGAGACAGTTCGTGGCCCGGAGGCTCGCGCCCACATCGACGCGCTTTCACAGAAGTACCGCTCACGCGACTTCGATCCGGGCAACATCACCTCGGAGCGCGTGATCCTGAAGATCACGCCCGACGTGCAGCACAGCCACTGAGGATGCCGCGATGAAAGAGCAGATCGCGGCATCCTCAGTTCGTTGCTTGTGCCACGCTCCGCCTGGATCCTGAAGAGGCCGACTAGCCGGCCTTTGCCTGAGCGTCATCCTCGGGAACGGCCTCGCCGCGGCTGATTCTCGAAGCCACGCCGCGCACATGGTCAGGCGCAACCGCGATAGCTTCGTTCATCACTGCGACCTGCGCCGCTGAGAGCGTCATTCTCTTCGGCCCGACGGACATTTCGCCCAGCGTAGCGTCGTGGCGTTCAGTGCGGTTCACCGATCGCACCGTGATCTACAAGCCCGGATGCTGGGCAGTAAAACCCAGCTAGTCATCACGCAGGTCGCGGAACGACCGCTCCAAGCCAGGACGAGGAAAGCCGCATGGACGAGTGTGTCGCTCGCGTGGTTCCGCCTTCACGCGGCACCCGCACGCTGATCCTGTGGCGAGTCGGGGGTTGCCCCGAGGCCCGTCGCGTTCGCATGCGCCAGCGTTCACACGCGTGAACGCCCAGTCCGCCGCGGAACCAAGCCGGGTGAAACCGCCCTACATCCCGAGACGCTCGATCATCTTCGCGTCGCGGCGCCACTTCGACCGCACGCGCACGATCAGCTCGAGGAACACCGAATGCCCGACCAGATGCTCGACCTCCGGCCGGGCACGCTGGCCGATCTCCCGCACCATCGCGCCCTTCTTGCCCACCAGAATCCCCTTCTGCGACTCTGTCTCGACGAGCAGGAACGCCTGCACAACCTTGTCGCCGATCTCCTCCACGACGACCGTCACCGCGTGCGGCACCTCATCGCGCGTGAGGTGCAGGGCCTTCTCGCGAATCACCTCGGCGACACGGTTCTCGAGCGTGAGATCCGTTGTCTGGTCGATCGGGAAGTACATCGGGCCTTCCGGCAGGAGATGGACGAGATCGCCGCGTAGCTCGTCCACCCCGTCTTTCGTCACAGCGCTCACCGGGTGGAGCGCGTGGAAATCGCCCAGCGTCGCCGCGGTCTTCATCTGCGACGCGACATGGCCGAGCTTGAGGTTGTCGATCTTGTTCAGCGCGATGATCACCGGAATCCCGAGACCGAAGACGCGGCGCGCGACGTAGCGGTCGCCGGCGCCGATCCGGTCGCGTGCCGAGAGGACGAGCAGGATGACATCGATGTCCTCGAAGGACGAGTCGACGGTGTGCTGCATTCGCTCGGTGAGTGCATCCATGGGCCGCTGGAAGCCAGGGAGGTCGGCGAGTACAAGCTGCCAGTCGGGGCCGTTCACGACGCCGAAGATGCGGCGGCGGGTCGTGTTCGGGATGTTCGAGGTGATCGCCACCTTGTCGCCGCAGAGGGCGTTGACGAGGGTCGACTTGCCAACGTTCGGCCTCCCGGCGACGGCGACGAAGCCTGATCTCACGCGAGCTCGCCGGCGTCGAACTGCTCGGGCAGCAGCTCGTCCACGGTCATGTGCACGAGCCGACCGCCGTTGCGAAAGACGACGCGCTCGACCTGCATCTCGGCGAGCCACTGGCGGCACCCGCCGCAGGGAGAGGCCGTGATCGCGGCCACCGTGAAATCACCGGGCAGGTACCCCTGGACGATCGCGCGCGAGAAGGTCGCTCGCTCGGCACAGACTCCGAGCGGATAGGCGGCGTTCTCGACGTTGACGCCCTCGATAACGACTCCGTCGCGGGTGAGCACGGCGCAGCCGACGTTGAAGTTCGAGTACGGCGCGTAGGCGCGCGTCGCAATAGCGCCCGCGCGCGCGAGGAGCTCCTCGTCGGTCATGCCGCGAACACCTGGAAGATTACAAACGTCACGATGGCGCCGAGAGTACCGCCGGTAACGACCTCGAGGGTGGAATGGACGCCGGCCTCAAAGCGGGTCTGCGCCACCAGCAGGGCCATGATGAACGCGAGCGAGGAGACGAGGAAGCGGTGCTCGGATCCGTCGAGGGTCAGCGTCACGGCCATCCACCCTGCGAACGCGACGGCGGCGTGGCCCGACGGCCAACCCCCGCGGAGTGGAGTGCCGCGTCCTGATAGCGCCTTCATCGCGATCACGAGAGCGACGACGAGGACGAGCGCGACAAGCGCGAGCTCCGCCGGCGTCTTCGAGAGCCGGTCGAGGAAGTCGTTCGAGCGATCGGCAACCTGACCGGAGAAGACGAGGTACCCGACCGCGAGAGCGTTGACGGAGGCGATCAGCACCGCGCCCGCCGCGATGTCCTTCGCGAGCTTCGCCATCGGGTCGAATGACGTCGACGCGATGTCGACGGCCGCCTCGATCGCCGTATTGACCATCTCCGCGATCAACACGAACGAGATCGACAGGAGCAGCACGATCAGCTCGATCTTGGAGACGTCGACGGCGAGAGCGGCGATCAACACAGCTCCGGCGATGAGAAAGTGGATCCGCATGTTTCGCTGCGTGCGGAGGACGTGGATGATCCCCTCGAAGGCGACGTTGAAGCTCTCGAGAATCGATGGTGGCCGGCGACCGGGGATCGGACTCACGCTGCTCGCTCCAGGATTTCCTGCTCGCGGCGCTCCATCGCGTCGCCGTGCTCGTACCCGAGCAGGTGGAGGATCCCGTGCACGAGGGGCCATCGCCACTCGTCACCCACCACCTGCGGGCAGATCACAACGTCGCCAAGGGCTCGCGGAACTCCCTCGGGCAGATCGTCCAGACCGTCGATTGGGAACGAAAGGACGTCGGTTGCCTCGTCGATACCGAGATGCTCCGACTTCAGGGCGCGGATCTCGTCGGGAGGGACGAACGCGACCCCGAGCTCGGCGGCATGGAGGCCCTCCTCGGCAAGGGCGTGGCAGGCGAGCGCCACCGCGCCGGACTCGTCGACGTCGACACCACTTCGATTCTCTACCTCGACCTCGATCACTTCTTGCGGGCGGTGCCGGTCTGCTCGGCGTGCAGCTTGTACGCCTCGACGATCCGCTGCACGAGCTTGTGGCGAACGACATCCGCGTGCCCGAATTCGACCATGCCGATCCCGTCGACGTCGCGCAGGATGTCGCGCACCTGAATCAGCCCCGACGCCTGCTCTCGAGGCAGATCGACCTGGGTGATGTCGCCCGTGATCACCATCTTCGAGCCGAAGCCGAGCCGCGTCAGGAACATTTGCATCTGCTCCGGCGTCGTGTTCTGGGCCTCGTCGAGGATGATGAACGAGTCGTTGAGGGTGCGGCCGCGCATGAAGGCGAGCGGAGCGACCTCGATCGTGCCTCGCTCCATGTACGCCGTCAGGCGGTCGGGATCCATCGTGTCGTAGAGCGCGTCGAACAGGGGCCGCATGTATGGATCGACCTTCGCGAGCATGTCTCCCGGGAGGAACCCGAGGCGCTCACCGGCCTCGACGGCAGGGCGCGTGAGAATGAGGCGCCCTACCTGCTTCTCGCTCAGCGCGGCGACGGCGAGAGCGATGGCGAGGTATGTCTTCCCTGTCCCGGCAGGGCCGATCCCGAAGGTGACGGTGCTCGAGCGGATCGAGTCGACATACTTCTTCTGCGTGACCGTCTTCGGAGCGATCTTCTTGCCGCGATGACGCCAGACGACGTCGTCGAAGATGTCGCGGATGTCGGCCGACTGATCGAGCGCAGCAGCGACGGCGCCGACCGTGTCGGGGCCGATCGCGTGCCCGCCCTCGACGAGCTCGACGAGCTCGTCGACGACAGCGCGGGCTGCCACGACGTGCCCGTCGTCTCCGTCCAGCGTGAGCTTGTTCCCGCGCAGGGAGATCGAGCAGCCGAGTCGCTCGCGCAACGAGTCGAGAACGCCGTCGGCGACCCCGGCGAGCTCCGCAGCAACTTCGTTCGGGACGATGATGACGTCTTGCATGGCTCGAAGTGTAGGTGCCGATCCGGCAGGTGGGCGGATCGCGACCCGTTGCGCAGCGTCCAAACCGCGAGAGTCAATCCGTCCGACCGGGCTCCGGCATACTCGCATCGATGGTGCGCCACCCTCCCGCCCGCTACCACCTCCGCGCGCGAGACCTGATCGACGCACGGTACGCGGAGCCGCTCGCCGCGCCTCAGCTGGCGCGCGCCGCCCCCCTGTCCCCGGCGCATTTCAGCCGACAGTTCCGTCACGCGTTCGGCGAGACGCCGCACCAGTACCTGCTCACACGAAGACTCGAGCGCGCAACTGCCCTGCTGCGATCGACCGATCGGCCCGTGATCGAGATCTGCTTCATGGTCGGTCTCCGGAGCGTCGGGTCGTTCACGTCGAGCTTCACGCGGGTCTACGGCTCATCACCCGCCGCCTACCGAGCCGCCCATCCTCCGGCGGCGGACCGGGCGCGGATTCCGACGTGCATGCTTGCCGCCTACTCACGGCCACGATCGAGCAGCTTTGGAGAAGACGGGAGCGCGGCGCCTGCCTAGCGTGAGCCCGGACAGGAACACACGACGAAAGGATCACCAGTGCGCATGCAGCTCAGGCACGTCAACCAGTGGGTGCACGACCAGGACGAGGCGCTCGTGTTCTACACCGAGAAGCTCGGGATGGAGCTCCGCGACGACGTCACGATTCCCGAGATGGGGAACTTCCGCTGGCTCACCGTGGGGCCCGTCGGTCAGCCGGACGTCGCGGTTGTGCTCATGGCCATCCCCGGAGCGCCAGTCTTCGACGCCGAGACGTCGGAGCAGCTGAAGTCGCTCGTCGCGAAGGGCGCAGCGGGTGGTCTCTTCTTCGCAACCGACGACTGCCAGGCCACCTTCGAGGAGCTGAGCCGGCTCGGGGTCGAGTTCAACCAGGAGCCCATGGAGCGCCCCTGGGGAAAGGACGCGGGATTCCGGGATCCATCCGGCAACCAGATCCGGCTCGTCGAGGGACCGTAGGCGAAGCGTGGGGGGGGGGCCGGGGGGGGGGCGGCCGCCCCCCCCCCCGCCAAGTGCGGGCCCACCGGGCCCGGGGGCCCCCCCCCCCCCCGGGGGGGGGGGGGGGGTGGGACCCCCCCCCCCCCAGGCCCCCCCGGCGAAAGCGGGGGGGGGGGGGGGTTAAACCCACCCCCCGGCCGGGGGGGGT